>CANRDA010000025.1 GCA_947629285.1 uncultured Bacilli bacterium | reverse complement strand
AACAATCCAAAATATATAAATATAATAGCTGATATTAATGATATAAGATATTTTCCATACATTATTCATTATTATGTATTTGATATAAAAGGTAATGATGTAATATTATATATCATAAAAGAATCAGTATACTATAATAATCCTACTACTGTAAAGCCATATAAAACAAGTGATATAAGTATATATAGAGCATATAAAATAAATGAAAATGGTATGTATGAATCAATTTCAAACAAATATTATAGTTTTGATGAAATAGATAAATTTATATATGATGAAGATAATAATAACTTTGCTTTAGATAATGAATTAAACGATTATATAGACTTTAAATTTATATACACAGATAATATAGATATGCTTAAAAATACTGTTTATAAATATAGTCATATATGGAATGCGAAAGAGTATTTGAACGAATGTGAAATATGTGTTGGTAATATAGTATATAGTCCTATTCATTTAAAACAATTCGAGTATTTAATAAAACATAAACTATATAATCTCGCACTAGATGATTCATACTTACTTAAATATGAAAACAAATATAAAGAATTTTTTAATAATGATAAGTATTTAAACTTTATGATAGAAAATAACCTTAATAATAGAGAGTTTAACGCACTTACTATGTGTAAAAAAACTGATATGTCATTAATAAAATTCTTATCAGAGAAATTATACTATATTGAAAGAATACTAGAAATACAAAAAATAAATTTAGTTGAATTAAAGAAATATTTCGACAGTCAAAATTTAAGTAACGAATACTTAGTAGAATATTTAGATTATCTTAGTATTGCAAAAAAACTTGGACTTGATATAAAGGATAAAAAGATTTTATATCCAGATAATTTACTTGATGCACACGATAAATTATATACTGAGATAACTATACTTGAAGACCCATCTATAAATAAAGATATAAGTAAACTATCTAGTTTATTAGAGTTAAATGTTTATGAAGATGATAAATATATAATAATACCTGCTAGTTCAATAGAAAGTTTAGTAGATGAAAGTACTCAGCAACAAAACTGTGTTAGAACATATTCTAAAAGATATAGTAATAACGATGTACAGATATATTTCATGAGAAAAAAAGAAGATATAACTAAGTCTTTTGTAACAATAGAAGTTCAAAACGGTAAAATAATTCAAGCTAGAACTAAGTTTAATGAACTTCCAAGTTCTGATATAAATTTAGTATTAAAGAAATGGGAAAAACAAATTATCCCAGTAGTTAATGAATAAAAAAGTAATTTATATATTTACTAATTCATTAAATTAATATAAAAATATTAAACTCTACGAATGGTATAGTAATAAATTTAGTTTGTGTGCTATAATAGTTGGGAAAGGTAGGGAATTATGATAGAATTAGTAAATTTAAGCAAAGTATATAAATCAAAAAAAGGTGCATCTACAACAGCTTTAAACGATGTTAATTTAAAACTTGGTAATAAGGGCATGGTATTTATAGTAGGTAAAAGCGGAAGTGGTAAATCAACTCTTCTTAATTTACTTGGAGGACTTGATGGAGTTACTAGTGGTAAAATACTTATTAATGGTAAAGATATTAGTAACTTTGAAAGTAAAGAATACGATGCGTATAGAAATACATATATAGGATTTGTATTTCAAGAATTTAATATATTAGAAGAATATAACATATATGAAAATATAAGTCTTTCATTAGAACTTCAAAATCTAAAGTCAACTAAAAGTGATATCGATAAACTTTTAGATAAACTTGGAATAAGTGGACTTGGAAATAGAAAAGTAAATGAATTATCAGGTGGGCAGAAGCAAAGAGTCGCACTTGCTAGAGCCTTAATTAAAAATCCAGAGATAATTTTAGCAGATGAGCCAACTGGAAACCTAGATAAAACTTCAAGTGCTCAAATATTTGAAATATTAAAAGAAATAAGCAAAGAAAAATTAGTAATAGTAGTCTCACACGATATAGAATCTGCTAGAACTTATGCAGATAGAATAGTAGAAATAGAAGATGGTAAAATAAAGAGTGATACAGATACTTTAGGTGAAAGTGAAATAAAACCATTTAAATTAAAGAAATCAAAACTACCTAATCTATTTGCTTTAAAGATGGCATTTGCAAATTTTAAATATAAACCATTTAAACTAATTATGACAATTATTTTAACTACATTCTCTTTAATATTTATGGGAGTTACTATAAACTTTTATATGTTTGATAAGAATCTATTTATTACAAACACTATGAAAGATAACAATAATTATGTTTACGATGTTAAAAATACAAAATTCTCTTATAGTTACGGAACTATTAATTCAATTGATGTAAAACTTACTTTAGAGGATTTAAAAAATATAGAGTCAATAACTAAATCTAGAGTAAATGCTATATATTATTTATACAATAATAACAAGTTATTAGAATTTGAATTTGGACCTAATGAGATTGTAAATACAAATGACTTTTACGGGATAATTGGTTCACCTAGGTTTGTCGATGTAAAGGATACGAGACTTTTAAATAATATAATAGGTAGTATCCCTGTTAATAATAACGAAGTAGTAGTGCATAAATATTTTGCAGATTATGCGATTAAATTTGGAATAAAACTAGTAGATGATACTTTATATTTTCCAAAAGATTATAATGATTTAGTAAATTCTAAAAAAGAGATTAAACTTGGAGATAATGCTATTATAATAACTGGAATTATTGATGATGATGACACTTTATATAAAGATGCAAAAGAAACAGGGCAATTTAAAAGTAAAAGTTTGAAACCATATTATTATGAAAACTATCAGGAAAAAGGCAGTTATGTATATGGTATTGGACTAATCGATAATATAAAATTAAACGAGGATAAATTATCAACTTTAGATTATACAGCGCTTACAATTAAAATTGGACTTAGTGAAGAGTTTGCTTCAGGTAATAGACCGTTTAAGGTATTAGATAGTGAGATTAATATAATTAATGAAAATGGAAACAGTAGTATATCGAACCTAGAAAAAGAAGAGGTCTTAATTTCTTTAGATGCATTAAAGCAAATATATGGAGAAAGAAAGGGAACATTCGATAATAATTTACTCGAATTTATAAAAAATAATGCTAATTTAACTTATGATGAAGCCTTAGTAAGATTTGTAAGTGATTATTTAAAAGACCATTCAGACCTTACTCTTATATTACGCAATTATGCTGAAGAAACAGAGTATAGTGTTACTATAAAGGGTGTCACATTAGATGATAATAACTATGTAAGTTATGGTTATATTAATGATTCTGCCCCTAAAACAAAAGAACTTATAGGTGCAAGAGTATATGATGATGATATTAATAATTTAAAAAGTACATTTAGTAAATTAATATTTAGAGATAATTTTGATAAGGGAGACGAGGGAACTTTTTATACTTTTACTTTGGACCACCACGATGATATCAGTTCTATAATTAGCATATATAAATATTTATCAAAATATATTCTAATAGTTAGTTTAGTATTTGTATTATTTAATATATTACTATTTTCAAACTTTATAGGAGTTACAATATCATACTCTAAAAAACAAATAGGTATTTTAAGAGCTCTTGGCGCAAAAGCAGAAGATGTTACAAAGATATTTAGTTTTGAAGCGTTGATAATTGGACTTATTGCTTGGATACTTTCTATTATAGGATTTATTTTAGTTTGTAATTTACTTAATAATTCTATATTTGGAAGTATGTATTACACATTAAATGGAATAGTTAGAAATCCATTTATACCAATAATAATGCTTGTTTATACTATTGCAATATCATTTTTAATAACATTTATATCTACTAGTAAAGTAACAAAGATTAAACCAATAGATGCTATATTAAATAAATAGAAAAAGTGCGCTTTTTCTATTTTTATATAAAATGACATATACTATTGATATACGAATATATATTTGGTATAATGTTAATGGATACATTTGAAATATATCAGATGTTTTCCCTTTCAATTATCAAAAGATAAAAGAAAGGTGGTGGTTAATTATGACAAAAAGAGAAGTGTCTCTATTTATTATAATACTACTATTATTTTTCATAGTAATCACCTTACTATTTAAATAATAAAAACATCTGATTTCAACAATAGTTGATTTCAGATGGTATCCCAAGGGACTACATCTGATTCCGCAAATCAAATGTATCCTTTTTTAATATATGCAAGTTTTCCTTGACATATTCATTATATTATATTTATTAACTCTTGTCAAATCTATCGATTATGGAAATAATGCGTTTTTTCTATTTTTGTGCTATACTATTTGTGGAGGATGATATTATGTGTACAGCAGTAACATATAAAACAAAAGATAGTTATTTTGGTAGAAATTTGGACCTTGAGTATTCATATAAAGAAACAGTTACAATTACGCCACGAAATTATCCATTTAAGTTTAGAAAAGTAGGTGAGAATAATAAACATTTTGCTATTATAGGAATGGCTTATGTTAGTGATAATTATCCGCTTTACTATGATGCGATTAATGAAAAAGGGCTTGGTATGGCAGGACTTAATTTTCCTTCAAATGCACATTATTTTGAAGTAAAAGAAGGTTTAAACAACATATCTCCATTTGAGTTAATCCCATATATATTATCTAACTATTCTGAGGTTAACGAGGTAAAAGAAGCACTTAAAAATATTAATATAGTTAATATTAATTTTAGTGATGAGCTTCCTTTATCGCCACTTCACTGGATTATAGCAGATAAAACATCATCGATAACAGTAGAATCAGTAAAAGATGGATTAAAAGTATACGATAATCCAGTTGGCGTTTTAACTAATAATCCTACATTTGATATGCAGATGTTTAATTTAAATAATTATATGAGTTTATCTATTGAACCGCCAGTTAATAATTTTTCTAAAAAATTAGAATTTTCTACATATAGTAGGGGAATGGGAGCTTTAGGATTACCTGGTGATTTATCTAGTCAATCAAGATTTGTAAAAGCAACATTTACAAAGATGAACTCATTATCAGATGAAACAGAAGTGTCAAGTGTAAATCAATTCTTTCATATTTTAACTTCAGTTGAACAACAAAGAGGATGTGTTCATATGGGTGAGGATAAATATGAGATAACTATATATAGTTCTTGTGCGAATATGGATAAATGTATTTATTACTATACCACTTATGATAATAGAAGAATAATTGGTATAGATATGCATAAAGAAGATTTAGATGGTAGTGAACTTATAAGTTATGATTTAATTAAGGATGAAGAATTTTATATTCAAAATTAGGAGAAATATGAAAAAAATATTAATATGTTTAATTACTTTTATGGCATTTATCACACTAACTGGGTGTGAAGACAAATTAAAAACAACTATTAAAGATACTGCTGAGTTAAATGAGATAGATGGCGTTACTATGACAATAAAAAAGGGTACACTTACTAGAACTGGGGCTACTATTATAATTACTGATGTGAGTGGTAAAAGTAACATATATGGTGACGAATATAGATTAGATAAAAAAGTAAATGGAAAATGGGAAGAATTAGAAATTATATATAAAGGTGATTATGGTTGGAATTTAATTGGATATACTAAAGATAAAAATAACAAACTAGAAATGGATATGGATTGGGAAAACTTTTATGGTGAACTAGAAGATGGTGAATATAGAATAGTCAAAGATACATCTACAATTCAAATGGATAAAAAATATAGTTTTTCAGATTGGAAAGAGATATATAATAATTTGAATAGTAAACCAAATGATGATAAAGATTCTGATATTAAAAACTATTATTTTTCAGTTGAGTTTATAATAGGAGGATAGTCTGAAAATAAATTAAAATTTTCATGACTATGTGTGCCTTGAGCGAAGTGAAAGGAATGTGAGGTTAAATTGAAAAAAATATTGATTTCATTATTGCTTTTACTTTTTATATCAGGCTGTTCTAATAATAGTATCACAAAATACATAGAAAAAAATATGAATTTAGATGTATCATCTTGTAAGGTTATAGAAAGTCGTGATACTCACGGTGGCTTTTTAGGTGATGGAGAGACTATTTTTAAAGCAGATTGCTCTAGTGTAAAAGATGAGATATTAAGTGAGATTAAAACTTGGAACTCTTTTCCGCTTTCTCTAAACTTAGATGTAATTATGTATGGTGGGACTTTAGATGGAACTACTTATGGATATAATTTTGGTATAAAAAATGGTATTCCTAAAATAGATAATGGATATTATTACTTTATAGATAGAAGTGATGATGCAAAAGATATAAATAGTGATAAAGATATTTTTAGGGCTTCATTTAATTTTGATATAGCACTTTACGATATAGACACTAATACATTTTATTTTTACAAATTAGATACATAAACTAGTGTCTTTTTCTATTTTTTAAATTGTATTATATTTAATAGAATGGGAGAATTTATATGATAGAAAGGATAGAATATTTAGATGAATTAAAAAGATGGAAAGATAAGGATTTAATAAAGGTAATAATAGGGGTAAAGAATTGTGGTAAATCCACACTATTTGAACTTTTTATAGAATATTTAAAGAGTACAGGAGTTAAAGATAACCAAATAATATCAATAAATTTAGAGAGTTTAGATTATCAATTTTCTAATTATAAAGAGTTATATGACTATGTAAATAAGAAAATAACTTCAAATAATAAATACTATGTTTTTTTAGGTGAAGTTCAAAATGTACCTGAATTTCAAAGAGCCGTTGATTCACTTTATATAAAAGAAAATGTAGATGTTTATATAACTGGTTCAAATGCATATCTTTTATCTGGAGAACTTGCCACACTACTATCAGGAAGATACGTAGAAATAAAAATGTTACCTTTATCTTTTAAAGAATATGTAACTGCATTTGATGGAAAAAACAATTATCAACAGTTATTTCTTGATTACATGAAAAATGGTGGTATGCCAGGGAATATAGATATATTAAAAACCAATCCAAATGATGTCGATAAATATTTAGATGGAATATTTTTAACAATAGTATATAAGGATATAATGTCCAGAAACAATATAACTGATAAAATGCTTTTAGAAAGTGTATTAAAATATATATTTGATAGTATAGGTAGTCCAGTTTCAACAAAAAAAATAAGTGATACATTAACTAGCAAAGGGTTATCGACGAGTAATCATACTGTTGAAAATTATATAACTGCGTTTATAGAGAGTTTTCTAATATATAAAGCAGAGAGGTTTGATGTAAAGGGTAAAAATTTACTTGCTAGAGACTATAAATATTATGTAGTTGATTCAGGTTTAAGAAGTTATCTTTTAGGCAAGAAATCAGATAGTGATATGGGTCATATACTAGAAAATATAGTTTATCTTGAATTATTAAGAAGAGGATATAAAGTATATGTCGGGAAGATTGATGATTTAGAAATAGATTTTGTCGCTTCTAATAGAGATGGATTAAAGTATTATCAAGTTGCTCTTACTTTGAGAGATGAAAAAGTTCTTGAAAGAGAACTTAAGTCATTACAAAAAACAGGAGACTTTTATCCAAAGTATCTTTTAACTTTAGATATGGATTTAGAAGCAGATTATAATGGTATAAAAAAGATAAACATTGTAGATTGGTTATTAAATGGGGATAAAGACTAGTGTCTTTTTTCTTTATGTGTTATAATAGACTTGTAAACATAGGAGGGGCTATGCAATCTAAAAAGTATATAATTATTGGATTTTATCTTAAATACTTAATCCTTTTATTGCTATTTAAAGTAATATGGGTATTTCAATACTTTGATAACTATTTTATAGTATTTATACCACTATCATATTTAGTAGTAAAATATACTTTTATATATCCTTTAGAAAAAAATAAATATCCAAAAAAAGATTATTTATTGCCAGTAATTATTGGATATACAATATTGAATTTAATTTTTAGAATGCATTTATTATACGATATATTTATTATAGTATTTTTATTAATATTAAAAGATAAAAATGCGCAAATTGAACAAGAAACTAGTAAATATATTAAAGAATATTATGAAAAGAAAAATAAATAGATATTTAAATAAAAGAGCCAATATAGACTCTTTTATTTACTATTTACTTGTATATTCCTTAGTTTTTGTATCGTTAAGTAAACTTGTATCTAATGTCCATTTATCAGTTGTTACTTTTATTGATGTTAAACTACTACATCCATAAAACATATTTTGCACATTTGTTACACTTGACGTATCAAAACTAGTTAAATCTAATGTGGTTAATTTGCTACAGTTAGAAAACATACTGCTCATACTTGTTAATTTACTAGTATCAAAATTACTTAAATTAAGAATTGTTAAACTGCTGCAACCAGCAAACATACTGTTCATACCATCATTTTTTACATTTTTTGTATCAAAACTGCCTAATTCAAGAGTTGTTAAACTTTTGTACCCATAAAACATACTGCCCATACTTGTTACATTTGATGTGTTGAATTTTTCTATTCCTTTTATTTCCTTTAAATTACTACACCCCCTAAACATAGCAATCATACTTGTTACTTTATTTGTATCAAAACTTGTTAAATCTAATGTGGTTAATTTGCTACAGTCATAAAACATCATGTACATATCTGTTACACTTGATGTATCAAAACTACTTAAATCAAGAGTTGTTAAACTACTACAGCCATAAAACATATATGACATAGTTGTTACTTTGCTTGTATCTACTAGATTAAATTCTATTTCTTCTACTGATTGAAATAGAAAAAACATATTATTAGCAGATGAAAAACTTATATATCCATCACTATATACATAAATTTCTCCTGTTTCTTCATTATAGTATCCTTTTATACTTCCATTTCCTGCTTTTGATAAATCTACATTTGGCAATTCTTCTAATGTATCTTTCATATATCCTTCTGGTAATACTCCATCTTGTAAAAACTCTATCTTTGTTACTGTTTTATCTACTGTTGAATGAGTCGCATCTGTTCCATCTGTATCTTTAACAAGATTTTTTATTGCTGCATTAAATGTTTTTCCATCTACTAATGTATTTTCATTTAAACTTTTTAGTATTGTTACCTCATCACCATTTACTCTTGCATAATAATTATCTATTAATCCTTTCAGTACTCTTATTACTTTAGAATCTTCTATTAATAATTGTCCACTTTTTAATCCTTTTCCTTCATACTCTATATCTATTTCTTTATCACCTAATACTATTTTCTTTCCATCATCAGTAATTGTATATAAGCCATCACTTACATTCTCATTTATTTCTTTATTCATAAGTGATATATTTACTGCTCTTATATATTCACTTGTACTTATTTCTAATGATTTTATTTTAGACTCCTCTATTATATGTAATATTTGGGGTACTGCGATTAGTGCAATAATTGCTAGTATTACTATTACTGCTAGTAACTCTATTAAAGTAAATCCTTTATTTTTCATATTTTTATCAACTCCTATATTATCATTATAGCACATTTCGGGATAATATCCGACATTTTTTGAATATTTTAATATTTTAATTCAAAATTGTTTTTAAGAGGTGTTTTTAATGATAGGTGATAATCTTAAAAATATAAGAACATATTTTGATATTAAGCAAAGAGAAATATGCAAAGAATTAGGAGTAAGCCGTTCGACTTATGCAGGTTGGGAAAATGGTATTGATAATATACCATTACTAAAATTAAATAAATTTAGTAACTATTTTGGTGTTTGTATTGATTATATTTGTGGGTTAACTAAAACTAAAAAATATGATATTATTAATAAGGACATAAATGTTGATACAGTTGCTAAAAATTTAAAATCTATTAGGTTACAACACAATGATACTCAATTAACAATTTCAAATGTTATCAATACCGATAGGTCAAATTATTCAAGATATGAATTGGGTAAAAATCTAATATTGACTTCTCTAATTATAGATTTTGCAAAATACTATAAAGTTTCAATTGATTGGTTACTTGGAAAAACAGAAAAGAACATGTTAAATAGGTAATAATAATTGAGGAAGTAATATCTTTGTAGAAACAATGAAGAAAATTTTATTTTAATAATTATACTTTTTTTCAGTCACACTAATTTGAGTTCGCATCTGTTTAAAAAAAATATTTATTAAATGATATTAGATGTGTGCGATTAATTAAAAAATCAAAATATAACCTTGAATAATATTTATAATATGATAAAATGTTTTTGGTGATATAATGAAAAAACAATATTTGATATATGCAGATGAATCACATAGAAAAGGGAAATATTTTAGTAATTTTTATGGAGGTGCTTTAGTTAATTATACTGAGTTGGAAAAAATAAATAATAAACTTAATTATAAAAAAGAGGAATTAGGTTTATTTGAAGAAGTTAAATGGACAAAAGTAACAGAGCAATATTTAGATAAATATATAAAGTTAGTTGATTATTTTTTTGAGTTTGTCAAATCTAATAAGATAAAAATAAGAATAATGTTTAGACAAAATGCACAAGTTCCACAAAATTTAACTAGAGAACATGAGGAAAAGGAATATTTTCTTTTATACTATCAATTTATAAAGCACGCTTTCGGTATAGATTACTGTAATCCAAATGATAAGGCTCAAGTTTTTTTAAAATTGTATTTCGACAAATTGCCGGATACAAAAAAGAAAAATAAGGAGTTTAAAGGTTATATTTATGCTTTAAATGATTTCTTTTGCATAAATAATGTACATATTTACAATGAAGATATAGCAGAAGTTGATTCAAAAAAACACGTAATACTTCAATGTATGGATATTATACTTGGTGCAATGAATTTTAAATTGAATGATATGGATAAAGAAAAAATTTTAGGAAGTAATAGACGTGGAAAAAGAACTATTGCAAAAGAAAAATTATACAAAAATATATTAAAAAACATAAAATCAATTTATCCTAATTTTAATATAGGAATTTCAACAAGTATAAGAGGTGATTTCTCAAATTATTGGAATGACCCATATAGGCATTGGTGTTTTAAATCTAAAAATAGTATATTTGATTCATCTTTAACTAAAAGTGCAAAATAAAAACTCCATTCTTCCTACATAAACCTTTCACGTACTAAACGTGAAGCTTCGGATTGAACAGAGTT
>CANRDA010000024.1 GCA_947629285.1 uncultured Bacilli bacterium | reverse complement strand
TAAATTTGCTATATTAAACCCTTATAAAACAACGTTGTCAATACTTTTTATTAATTTTTTTCGTGTCTTTATCCTGCTAAGTAATATTTATTACATTGAAAAAAAATATATATTATAGTATAATTTTTTTGCACTTATATAGGAGGAAACAATATGCGAAATGAAAAATCGTGTGGAACAATAACAATAAATGATAATCAAATACTTTTAGTTAAACAAAAAAGTGGGATTTATGGATTTCCAAAAGGTCATATAAATATCGGAGAAACTGAAATAGAGGCAGCGCAGAGAGAGACCAAAGAAGAAACTAATATAGGTGTTCAAATCATCTCACACCTTCGTTATTCTATATCGTATATTATCGATGATGAAATAAATAAAGAAGTAGTTTATTTTGTCGCACAAGCAAAAGAAAATCAAGAGTTAAAAAGACAAGAATCAGAAATAGATAGTGTATTTTGGGCTGATATGGAAGATGTTATAAACATTTTAACATTTGACAATTTAAAAGAACTTTGGAAAAAAGCATACGAAGATATAAAAAAGAATTTTATGTAGATTAAAAGATTCTTTTTTTAAACTAAAAATTTTGTCAAATATTTATTGACTTTTATATTTTATTTAACTATAATAAAAATCACTTAGGGAGGTGCCAAATGAAATTCAATTTACCAGTTATAGTACTTAAAGGCACTGTCCTACTTCCAGAAAGTGAAGTAAAGTTAGAATTTAATGATGAAGCAAGTAAAAATATAATAGAAGAAGCAGAACTTTTTCATGATAATAATATCCTTGTAGTTACACAAAAAGGTATAGATGAAAATATATTAATAAATGAACTATCTAATATAGGTACTATTGCTCATATAAATACTAAATTAGAACTTCCTAATGGTAGTGTTAGAATTTCGTTAAAGGGTTTAAAAAGGGCTAAAGTAATAGAGTATATAAATGTTACAAAAAATTCGATAGAATCAATAGTATCAACTATTAAAAATGAGACGATAGATGAAGATACAAATAAAGGATTGCTTAGAAAATTGAATTTGGAACTTGAAAACTATATTTCAAGAGTTCCATATATGAGTAATAGTTTATTATCTTTAATTTCTGATACAACCGATTTAAACAAAATAACTGATATAATAGTTAACAATCTTCCATTAGAAGTAAATAAAAGAATAGAATATTTATGTGAGATAAATCCAATTAAGCGTGTTGAAAAAATTTTAGAAGATATGTATTTAGAGGAACAATTATTCAACATTGAAAAAAATATTGATACAAAAGTGAAAAAAGATTTAGATGATGAAGAAAAAAACTATTATTTAAAAGAAAAGATTAAACATCTTCAAAATGAAATAGGCGAATCTTCTCCTAAAGATGAAGACGTAAAAAACTTAAGAGATAAACTTAATAATTTGAGTGTAAATGGAGAAGTAAAAAATAAATTATTGTACGAGATTGAAAGATATGAAAACATGTCAAGCATGTCCCCAGAAATTAGTACTATAAGAAATTATATAGATTTTATGCTTAGTTTACCATGGGATAAATATACATCTGATATAGAAGATTTAAATACAGTTAGAGAATCTTTAGATAAAAGTCATTATGATTTAAAAGAAGTTAAAGAAAGAATAATAGAATATTTAGCTGTAAAAAAGCATTCTAAAGATTTGGATGCCCCTATAATATGTTTAGTTGGACCTCCTGGGGTAGGTAAGACTACCTTAGCAGCTTCTATTGCAAAAAGTATGGGTAGAAACTTTACACATATATCTTTAGGTGGAGTAGATGATGAAGCAATAATTAAAGGGCATATTAGAACTTATATAGGCTCACAACCTGGTAAAATAATGGATGGGATAAGGAGAGCGAAAAGTTCTAATCCAGTATTTTTGATAGATGAAATCGATAAAATGTCAAGTAATTATAAAGGTGATCCTAGAGGTGCTTTACTTGAAATTCTTGATAGTTCTAACAAATATTTTAAAGATAATTATATAGAAGAAGAGTATGATTTATCTAAGGTATTATTTATAGCAACTGCCAACAATGCTGATTTAATACCAGATGAATTAAAAGATAGACTTGAGATAATAAATATTGATGGATATACTGAACTTGAAAAAATTAATATTGTAAAAAACTATTTAATACCACGCATATGTTCATCCCATGGAATAAAAAACATTAAAATAAAAGATGAAACTATACTTGAAATAATTAGATATTATACAAAGGAAGCAGGGGTTAGAGAACTTGAAAGGTTATTATCTAAGATAGCTAGAAAACTTGTTACTGATAAAGTATTAAATAATAAAAAAATTAACTATACAGTAAATAATGTAAAAAACTTTTTGGGTAATAGAATATATGAAACAGATTCGTTAAGCAAAGAAGTAGGAAATGTTACTAGTTTGGTATATACTGCATATGGTGGAGATGTAATACAAATAGAAGTGAATCACTATAAAGGTAATGGTAATTTAATATTAACGGGTTCTCTTGGAGATGTAATGATGGAAAGTGCACAAATTGCTTTAAGCTATATAAAATCTAATTATAAATTATTTAATATAGATTATAGTGTATTTAACGATGATATACATATAAACATCCCTAATATAGCTATAAAAAAAGAAGGACCAAGTGCAGGTATTGCTATTGTAACCGCATTAATTAGTGCCCTTTCTAACACAATAATAAGTAAAAATATATCATTCACAGGTGAAATTTCTTTGAGAGGAAATGTTTTAAAAGTCGGTGGATTAAAAGAAAAAGTAATAGGGGCATATATAAATAACGTTGATACAATTTTTATACCTTACTCTAATATAGGCGATTTATCAAAAGTACCTGACGAAATAAAGTCCGTAATATCATTTATACCTGTAAAAAACTATATTGAAGTTTATAATTATTTAAAAAATTAAAAAATTTTGATAAAAGTTGTTGCATTCCAAAATTAGATATGGTAATATTAAATTGTAAGCAAGGTAGCTTATTAATTAGATAGGGAGGTAGTCAATAATGACTAAAACAGATTTAGTAAATTATATTGCTGAAGAAGCAAACTTAACAAAAGCAGATGCTGCTCGTGCACTTGATGCATTTATGGGTGGTGTTACTGAAGGATTAAAGAAAGAAGGAAAAGTTACTTTAACAGGATTCTTTACTTTCTCTGCAGAAAAGAAAGCCGCTAAAGAAGGACGTAATCCAAGAACTGGTGAAACTGTTAAAATACCTGCAAGAGTTGCAGTTAAAGGAAAAGCTGGATCTAAATTAAAAGAAGCATTAAATTAATGCTTTTTCTATTCTAAAATTAAATTATTTGATATAATATATATAGTGTGCAATTCTAAAAACTAAGGATAATATATATAGGTGATAAAATGAATTCAACATTGCGTAATGTATTAAAAAAAATAACAGATAAAAATTTTAAAGCATACCTTGTAGGTGGATATCCACGGGATTTGTATATGGGAAAGGAAAGTTTGGATTACGATATATGTACAAATGCAACTCCCAAAGAATTAAAAAATATTTTTGGAAGTTTAATATTACCTACAGAACAATATGGTTCAGTAACTTTGATTTACAAAAATAAACGTTTTGAAATAACTACTTTTAGACGTGATATTAAATATTTTAATAATAGAAAACCGATAGAAATAGAATACATAGATGATTTAGAAGATGATTTGAAAAGACGTGACTTTACTATGAATACAATGTGCATAGATTCTAACGGTAATTTAATAGATATATTAAATGGTAAAGATGATATAAAAAATAAAGTAATTAAGACAGTTGGTAATGCTGATAAAAAAATATCGGAAGATTCCCTTAGAATATTACGTGCAATAAGATTTGCTACAGTTCTTGATTTTGATTTAGATGAAGAATTAAAGCAGGCAATAATTAAACATAAAAGTCTACTAAATAATTTATCATATTTTAGAAAAAAAGAGGAGCTTGACAAAATTTTTTCTAGTCCTAATAGAAAAAAAGGTATTGATTTAATAAATAAATTGGGTTTGTATGAAAATTTAGAATTATATAATATAGAAAAAATTGTTCCTACTACATACTTAATTGGTATTTGGGCACAATTAAATGTACTAGATAAATATAATTTTAACAATACTGAAAGGGAATCTATAATAAAAATAAACGAATTAATGGATAAAGACATTTTTAATTATAATAATCTATATAATTATGGATTATATATTTGTAGTATTGTTGCTGAAATAAAAGGGATAGATAAAAAAATAATAAACGAAAGATATAATAGCTTATACATTCATAATAAAACTGATATAAAGATAGATGTTAAAGAGATATGCCAAATGCTTAATAAAAAACCTGGTAAATTTTTAAAAGAAATTTTTTCTGATTTAGAGTATAAATTAGTTAATAAATTGTTATTAAATGATAATAACGAAATAAAAAAATATGTTTTGATGAAATATTCGTAAAATATTATTATGTCTAACATATGTTAAAGCTTTTGTTCACACACTATATTGGTTATTTTAAGTACTTGAAAAAGTACTTTTTATTTTATATAATTATAAAGGTGATTAAATGAAACAGGAAAATATTAGAAACTTCTCTATTATTGCTCATATAGACCATGGTAAAAGTACTTTAGCAGATAGAATTCTTGATATTACAGGAGCAGTTTCTGAAAGAGAAAAACAAGAACAATTATTAGATAGTATGGATATAGAAAGAGAACGTGGAATAACTATTAAGTTAAATACTGTTCAGTTAAATTATAGATATAAAAATGAAGATTACATACTTCATTTAATAGACACACCTGGACATGTAGATTTTACTTATGAGGTATCTAGGAGTTTAGCGGCTTGTGAAGGAGCAATACTTGTTGTTGATGCAGCCCAAGGAATAGAGGCACAGACTCTTGCAAATTTATATCTTGCTATGGAAAATGATTTAACTATTATACCTGTTATTAATAAAATAGATTTACCTAATGCCGATATAGATAAAGTGAAAAAGGAATTAAAAGATACTTTAGGCTTTAATGACGATGAGATAATTCTTTGTAGTGCGAAAAATGGCATAGGTATAAAAGAATTAGTGGAGGCTGTAATAGAGAGAATACCAACTCCTAAAGGAAATATTGATGATAAATTACAAGCATTAATCTTTGATAGTTATTTTGATTCATATAGAGGCATAGTAACTTTAATTAGAGTTGTAAATGGTAAAGTACGCGTAGGAGATAAGATAAAGATGCTTGCAACTAATAGTACTTATGATGTAGTTGAGCTTGGTGTCCACACCCCTAAGAAAAAAGAAAAAAGTGAACTTGTTGCAGGTGAAGTTGGATATTTGTGTGCAAGTATAAAAAAAATAGAAGATATAAAAGTAGGTGATACAATTACTTTACTAAATAATCCTAGTGAAGCATTGCCTGGGTACAAGCCTATGAAACCTATGGTATTTTGCGGACTTTATCCAATAGAGTCTAGTAAATTTACTCTTTTAAGGGAGGCTTTAGAAAAATTAAAGCTAAATGATGCATCACTAGAGTTTGAACCTGAAACGTCAGAAGCACTTGGTTTTGGATTTAGATGTGGCTTTTTGGGTTTACTACACATGGAGATAATAGAAGAGAGAAGTGAAAGAGAATTTAATATAGATTTAATTGCTACATCTCCATCAGTTGTATACGAAGTAGAACTTACTGATAAAAGTATAGTATATGTAGATAGTCCATCTAAAATGCCTGAAAGGCAGAAGATAAGCGTAATTAAAGAACCATTTATAAAGACTAATATATTTGTTCCAAGTGAATATATAGGTCCTATTATGGAGTTATGCCAAAATAAAAGAGGTAATTATATATCTTTAGAATATATTGACCAGACAAGAGTTAATATACACTATGAGATACCTCTATCAGAGATAGTATATGATTTTTTTGATAAATTAAAAAGTTATACAAAAGGATATGCTTCATTTGATTATGAAGTAATAGGATATAAACCTAGTAATTTAGTTAAGATGGATATACTTTTAAATGGAGAGATTGTAGATGCATTAAGTTTAATAGTGCATAAAGATTTTGCTTATAATAGAGGTAAGGCAATTGTAGAAAACTTAAGAAAATTAATACCTAGACAACAATTTGAAATACCAATACAGGCAGTAATCGGTACAAAAGCAATTGCTAGAAGTGATATTAAAGCAGTTAGAAAAAATGTACTTGCTAAATGTTATGGTGGAGATGTATCACGTAAGAGAAAACTTTTAGAGAAACAAAAAGAAGGTAAAAAAAGAATGAAAATGGTAGGAAGTGTAGAAGTGCCACAAGAAGCCTTTTTAGCAGTACTTTCTATGGAGGAGGAATAGATTTTATGTTAAGTGAAGAACAAATAAAACAAAAATCAGAAAATGTAAGAATATGTGTTGAAGCATTTTTAGGAGAAAAGAATGAAAATGGTTTATTCGATTCAAATAACAAGACGGTATATGATGTAGAAAGGGAAACTAAAATACCACGTTCAAGTGTTCAAAGGTATTTGCACGATTATAATTACATAAAAGAGCTTTATCCAGACGATTATATACTTAGAATTGCTATAATAGAATCTAGGCTTGATGCAAATAAAATTGAAGGTTATAAAAAGGGTGGAGTTAATTTTGCTATAAATAATGAAGCCACTAAGGATGAAAATGGACAATTTACAGGTTCTAAAAAAAGATAATATAAAAAGTGTATATATACATATACCATTTTGTGATACTATATGCTCTTATTGTGACTTTTGTAAGTTTATAAAAAATGATAAATGGATAGATAATTATTTAAATGAGTTAGAGTGTGAGATAAAATCTAAATATAAAGGTGAAGTACTTGATACTATTTATATTGGTGGAGGTACACCAAGTTGTCTTAATATATATGAATTAAATAAACTATTTAACATAATAAAACTATTTAAAGTTAGTGATTCATTAGAATTTACATTTGAGTGTAATATAGAAAGCATAGACTATGAAAAGTTAGAGTTATTATATAAAAATGGAGTAAATAGACTTAGTATTGGTATAGAGACATTTAATGATAAATTCTTAAAGTTTTTAAATAGAAATCATACTAAAAAAGATATTATAACTAAAATAAATATGGCAAAAAGTATTGGATTTAAAAATATAAATATAGATTTAATGTATGCTTTTCCTAATGAGACATTAAGTGATTTAAGTAGTGATTTAGATGAGTTTTTAAGTCTTGATATAAATCATATATCTATATATTCTTTAATGATTGAGCCTAATACTAAACTATATATAGATGGTATTAAGAATATAGATGAAGAAATAGACTTTGATATGTATAAACTTATATGTGATAAATTAAATAGTAATGGTTATAAACATTATGAGATAAGTAACTATTCTAAGGATGGATATGAGTCCTTACATAATTTAACCTACTGGAATAATTTAGAATATTATGGATTTGGTGTTGGAGCATCTGGTTATATAGATGGTGTTAGATACGACAATACTAAAAGTTTAAATAAGTATTTAAAAAAAGAATACATAAGTGAATCACATAAAGTATCAAAAAAAGAACAAATAGAAAATGAATTTATATTGGGATTTAGAAAGATTAATGGTATAAATAAAAAAGACTTTAAGTCTAAATATAACATTGATATTAAAGATATAGAAGTTGTAAATAAATTACTTAAAAGTAAAAAGTTATTAGAAAACGAAGATTATTTATACATAAATCCAGAATTTATATATGTTTCAAATGATATACTAGTAGAGTTTATAGATTTAAAATTCTAATTCTATATAGGAGTTGAAGTTATGAAAAATTCTAAAAAAATTTTAATTTTGGTAATTGTTGTATTAGTAATATCACTTAACATAATTTTTTTCAGGCAACTTGACCATTTTACGATATATTATTGTAATTATAAGATTATTATACCGATGCCAAAAAGTAAAGAAATTATATATGATAGTTCTGGGATAGACCATACGGGATTTCAAATATGGCACTATAATAGTTCTGGAATAAAAAAAATAATAAAAAAATCATATATGAAAAAAATAACGGAAAAAAATAGTGACATCGCAATGCAAAATTATTTGGATAATGTAATCAATTCTGGATTCTTTAATGATGCTAATATTGATGAAAACTTTGATGCGTCTAAAGTCATATCAAAAGATAATTATTATGCTTTTATAGTAAATGAATCTGAACAACATACATATTTACTTTTATTTTTAGATATTGAAACCAACAGATTGTATGTCTTTGAATCAACTTAATAGTAGTATAAAAGAGAAAAGATTAAATTTTTAAATCTTTTTTTAATATACAAAAAGAAACTGCCCCCTGAGCAGTTTCTATAAAAGAATAAAAAGGGGTTGGCTAGTGTGATACTAGCACCAATTCGCCTAATTTCGAACTGGTACTGTATATACTAATCTAAATTGTTTTATTTGTCAAGTATTTTTAACAAAAAAATAAAAAAAGTTGTATTTTTAATAAAAAATAAACTAAATATGGTATAATTATAGAGGTGATAAAATGGCAGAAAAAATAGTAAATGCAATAGTAACAAGTCTAGGTTCACTTATATCAATACCTTTTATGAAAGAGATAATAGTATTTTTAATATCTTTATGTCCAATACTAGAACTTAGAGGTGGACTTATTGCGGCAACTTTATTTGATATGAATCCAGTAATAAGCTATATAATATGTATTATAGGTAATATACTCCCAATACCTTTTATATTGTGGTTAATAAATAAAATATTAAATCGTATGAGAAATAGTAAAGGAAAAAGATTAAAAGGAATTGCTAAATGGTTAGATAAAAAAGTAGATAAACATAAAGGACAAATAGAAAAGTTTGGTTATTTAGGTTTAGTACTTTTTGTAGGAATACCACTCCCAGGTACTGGTGCGTGGACAGGATGTTTAATTGCAAGTGTGCTTGAAATGGATAAAAAGAAATCATTCTTAGCCGCTCTTGCAGGAGTTTTTATAGCTTCTATTATAATGATGATTTTATCTTTTGGACTTTTATCAAAGATAGTATAGGTGAAGTATGGAGATAGGTGCTTTAAAGGGAATTGGTCCTAAAACAGAAAAGATACTTAATACGGCTGGGATAATGACTGTTGATGATTTAATTAGTTATTATCCTTTTAGGTATGATGTAATAAAAAAAAGTAATATAAATGAACTAATTGATGGGGATAAAATTATAATAGATGGTATATCTGAAAATAAACCTAGTGTATTTTTCTTTAATAAGAAAATGAATAAAATGTCATTTAAGTTTAATATAGGTTCAAATCTATTTAATGTCGTTATATTTAATAGAGGATATTTAAAAAATAGAATAGATGCAGGAACTAATTTAACTTTAATAGGAAAACTAGATAAACTTCATAATACAATAGTTGCTAGTGAGATAAGATTTGGACTTCTTCCAAGTATTCCAATAATTGAACCTATTTATCATCAAATAGGAAGTATTACTAGCAATCAGATAAGAACTATTATAAATAGTATAAATGAGTTTAATGTAGAAGAATATGTACCTAACTACTTAAAAGAAAAATATAAACTGATAGATAAAAAAGATGCAGTAGTAACTATACACAGTCCAAGAAATGAATTAGAGTTAAAAAGGAGTTTAGCCTATCTAAAATATGAAGAGTTATTCTTATTTATGCTTAGAATGAATAGTTTAAGATTAAATAAGAAAAATAAGATAGGGTTAAAAAGAGATGTAAAAAGAAGCCTTTTAGATAGTTTTATAGATAAACTTCCCTTTAAATTAACTACTGACCAAATAAAAAGTGTGGATGAAATATTTAATGATTTAAATAGTCCAAATAGAATGAATAGACTTATTCAAGGTGATGTTGGAAGTGGCAAAACTATTGTTGCAGTAATTGCTTTATATATAAACTATTTAAGTGGATATCAAGGAGCTTTAATGGCACCTACAGAAGTTTTAGCGTATCAACACTTATCAAATCTAAAGAAATTATTTAATGGTTTTAATATTAACATAGAGATATTATCAGGTAGTTTAAAACAAAAAGAGAAAAAAGATATATATAAAAGATTACAAAATAAAGAAATAGATATAATAATAGGTACTCATGCACTATTTAGTGAAGATGTAGTTTATAATAATCTAGGATTAGTTATAACAGATGAGCAACACCGCTTTGGCGTTAATCAAAGAAGTAATTTGAAAAATAAAGGTATTACTCCTGATATACTTTATTTGAGTGCGACACCAATACCTAGAACTTATGCACTTACTATTTATGGAGATATGGATGTATCTAGTATTAAGACTATGCCAAGTGGTAGAAAAGAAATTATTACTTATTTAAAGACAAATAAAGAGATTAAAGATGTGTTAGAGTTAATGTATCAAGAGATTAAGTGTAAACACCAAATATATGTAATCGCACCGCTTATTGAGGAATCTGATAAGATAGACTTAGAAAATGTAAATAAGCTTGAAGAAAAAATGACAAGTGCATTTGGTAAAGTGTGTAAAATAGGTGTAATGCATGGCAAGATGGATACTAAAGAAAAAGATAAGGTAATGGAAGAGTTTAAAAAAGGTGATATTTCTATACTTATAAGTACAACTGTTATAGAAGTTGGTGTTGATGTAGCAAATGCTACTATGATGGTTATATTTGACGCATATAGATTTGGTCTTTCGCAGTTGCACCAATTAAGAGGTAGAGTAGGTAGGAATGATGTTCAAAGTTACTGTGTGCTTATAAGTGATAGAGAGACTAGTAGACTTGATGTAATGACTAAGACTAACGATGGATTTAAGATAAGTGAGGAAGATTTTAAATTAAGAGGTAGTGGGGATTTATTTGGAGTAAGACAGAGTGGAGATATGAGTTTTAAACTTGCTGACTTTAGAAATGATTATAATATATTACTTAAGGCTAAAGAGGATACTTTAGACTTGATAGAATCTAAAAAAATAGATGAGTATCCTAAACTTGTTAAACTGTTAAATGACTCATCAAATTTAGATTAGTACTTGACTATTTGTTAAAAATACTTTATACTTATAGTGGTATGGTAACATACCAAGTGTTCTTTACGATATTTATGTGAAGGACACACAACCAAAACCCCCTGAAGAGAGCGAAAGCTCTCATTTTTGTTTATTTTAAAGGGTTTACGAGGCATGAAAAATGCTTTATGTGGCAATTATGTGGCATTTTACTAAATCATTTACCAAATATAAAGTAATTAAAATTAAAATAAAAAATTATTTTATAATACTCATAGGGATAATTAGGTGATAAAAAAGTGATGATATTATTTTTTTATCACTTTTCTTTTTATTATATTTTATAATATTTTTTGTTATTTAGGGAAAAAGGGAAAAATATTTTAAT
>CANRDA010000023.1 GCA_947629285.1 uncultured Bacilli bacterium | reverse complement strand
AGCAAAAGATATTATAAATTATTCTCATGTCTTTTTCAATATTTAGGTGTTGCACTTCAAGCAAAAATTTTCCATTTTTCCTTAATTTGACATTGTTCTTTATTTCTGATATAATCGACAATGTGTCCCAAAAAAGGGAACAATATTATATATTTTATATAATTAAAGTTTAGGAGAATATTTGTGAAAAAAGTAGTAAAAGGTATTAAATTAATTACTTTTTCGTTATTGATATTATTAATACAAATTAATAATCCAACAGCGACAAAATTAAATTTTAATTTTAATACTAATAGAATAAATGCTTATGAAATTTATGAAATAAAAGAAAATTCGTTACCAAAAGTTAATAGTATAGTAGAATTTTATGAAATTGATCCGAATAAAGAGACATATTTAAAAGAAAAAATGAAAGAATACAGACTAGAGTTACAAAAAGAAGAAGAAAAAAGGCAGCAAAGATTAAATTTAAAAACCAAAATTGTTAATTTTTCTGTTCAATTTGTTGGTAATCCATATGTAAGTGGTGGGACAAGTTTAACAAATGGTGCGGATTGTTCGGGATTCGTTCAAGCTGTATTTAAAAATTTTAATATAACTTTACCACGTACTGCTCCTGACCAAGCTAAAGTTGGTGAAGAAGTTGATATTTCTTCAATTGAGATAGGAGATATAATATCTTATGGATATAATGGTATTGTAGGACATTCAGCTATTTATATAGGTGATAACAAAATAGTTCATTCATCCACACCAGAACTTGGAATAAGAATAGATAATATGAATATAATGCCAATAATATCCATAAGAAGAGTTATAAACTAGAAAAAAATTGTTGCAAAAGTCATATAATGTGCTATAATATATATGGCTTTTTAATTTACACACTTATAGATTTATATGTCTAGTGCCGTATTGGTGATGTATAGAGTTGAAATAAGTGGAAGAAATAACGAAAGGGTGATATTATGACAGTTGTATCTATGAACAACTTATTAGAAGCTGGAGTTCATTTTGGACATCAAACTAAAAGATGGAATCCAAAGATGAAAGAATACATTTTTACTTCAAGAGATGATATATATATTATCGATTTACAAAAAACTGCAAAGAAAATAGAAGAAGCATATAATGCACTTTTAGAAATTTCAAAGAATGGTGGTAAAACAATCTTTGTTGGAACTAGAAAACAAGCTCAAGATGCTGCAAAAGAAGAAGCTATCAAGAGCGATTCATACTATGTAACAGAAAGATGGTTAGGTGGAACACTTACAAATTTCAAAACTATTAGAGCTAGAGTTAAAAGACTTGAACAAATAGAAAAAATGGAAGCGGATGGTACTTTTGATTTACTTCCTAAAAAAGAAGTAATCGGTTTAAAAAAGGAATATGCTAAATTAGACAAAGTACTTTGTGGTATTCGTTCTATGGATAAATTGCCACAAGCTATGTTTATTGTAGACCCATCTAAAGAAGAAATTGCTATACGTGAAGCAAGAAAATTAAACATACCTGTATTTGGTATAGTTGACACTAACTGTGACCCAGATATGGTAGATTATGTAATTCCTGCAAACGATGATGCAATTAGAGCTGTAAAACTTATTATTGGTGTTATGAATAATGCTATACTTGAAGCTAATGGTGGTAGTATTACTGATTATGTAAGTGGTAAAACTGATGAAAATGGTACTGATATTATGAAAAGAGCAGTTGAATCAGTAAAACGTAAAGAAGATAGAAAACCTCAAGAAAAACCATTCGATAAGAAAAAACAATTTGATAAGAAAAAATCATCAAAAAGTTTAGATAAAGAAGTAAAAGTAGAAGAAACTAAAGAAGAGCCTAAGGAAACTGTTCAAGAAAAAGCCGCAGTTAAAGAAGATTTAACTGGAAAAACAGTTGCAGAGTTAAGAGACCTTGCTAAGGCTAAAGAAATAAAAGGATATTCTACAATGAAAAAAGCTGAATTATTAGAAGCTTTAAAATAAAAAAACTAGATGATTAAAAATCATCTTTTTATATAAGGAGGAAATTATGATTACTGCAAGTTTAGTAAAAGAATTAAGAGATAAAACAGGTGCTGGAATGTTAGATTGTAAAAAAGCACTTGAAGAAACTAATGGAAATATAGATGCTGCCATAGATTGGTTAAGAGAAAAAGGTATATCTAAAGCTGCTAAAAAGGCAGATAGAATTGCTGCAGAAGGAGTTGCTGCAATACTTACTAAAGGTAATAAAGCTGTAATAATTGAAGTTAATGCAGAAACAGATTTTGTTGCTAAGAATGAAAAATTTACTGATATGGTAAACACTATATTAGAAACTATTATAAATAGTGATGCAAAAACTTTAGATGAAGCACTTAAACTTTCTACAAATGAAGGAACTATAGAAGAATTAATAGTTGCTCGTACTGCTACAATAGGAGAAAAACTAAGTTTTAGAAGAATGGAAGTAGTAACTAAAAAAGATAGTGAAACTTTTGGAGATTATATACATATGGGAGGAAAAATTGCTGTTTTAACTGTAATAGATGGTGCAGATGAAACTGTTGCAAAAGATGTTGCTATGCATGCCGCTGCTATGAAACCATTATATGTTAAATCAAGTGATGTACCTACTGATGTACTTGATAAAGAAAAAGAAATAATGAAAGAACAACTTTTAAACGAAGGTAAACCTGCTGAAAGAATTGAAGGAATATTAGTTGGAAAAGTAAAAAAATATTATGAAGAAGTATGCTTAGAAAATCAAATATTTGTAAAAGCAGAAAACAAAGAAACAGTTTCAGATTATGTAAAAAATAATGGTGGAACAATAACTGATATGATTCGTTTTGAAGTTGGAGAAGGAATGCAAAAAAGAGAAGAAAACTTCGCTGAAGAAGTTGCAAAACAAATGCAAGGAAAATAATCCTTGCATTTTTAATAATAATCAGTTTTTTCAATTAATACATTATCTATAATAGATATATGTATTGCTATCTTTTCAAGTTCACTTATTATATTTAATTCATCCTTAGCCAAATAAAATTTATATATAATATTGTTTTCATATTTTTTTTCAATAATATTTTTATTACTTAATATATAATCTACTAATTTCAAATTATCATAGTTAAACTCAAGTTCAATTAAATAACCTTCAGTAAGTTTTATTATATCAGTTAATTTTAATGCTTCAACAATACTAGATGAGTATGCTCTAACTAAGCCTCCTGCTCCAAGTTTAATCCCACCAAAATATCTTATAACTACTGCAAGTATATTATTTAAATTTTTTTTCTTAAGTACGTTTAAAATTGGTATTCCTGCAGTTTTACTAGGTTCTCCATCATCAAAGCTTTTTTCAATGTTATTTACTGTGTAAGCATAACATATATGCGTAGAGTCATTGTATTCAATTTTTAAACTATCTATTATATTTTTTATTTCATTAATATCGTTAACTCTATATAATTTAGTAATAAATTTAGATTTTTTAATTATTATTGTATTTTCTATATTATCTTTAATGGAATACATTTTATTCACCAAAAAGATTATAACTTAAATAAGAAAATAAATCAAATAATAGTTTTAACATACACTTATCTATACTAAAATTAAATAAATATGATATAATTATTAAGGTGGTAATATGAGAAAAGACAAACCTAATATTACTTTCGATGAAGTATTAGAGAAAGTATCTACTTATATAACAAATGAATATGACAAAGAAACGATAACAAAGGCTTATCTTTTCGCTTGTGAAAAACATTATGGGCAAAAAAGAAATACTGGAGAAGATTATATTGTTCATCCTTTAAACGTAGCATATATTTTAGCTGATATAAATGCCGATTATCAAACTATCTCTGCCGCACTTATGCATGATACAATAGAGTGTTGTAATGTGAAAAAAGAAGAAATAGAAAATGAATTTGGTATAGAGATTGCTAATCTTGTAGATGGAGTTACTAAAATAAACAGGTTGAATTTTAATGGCGATAATGAAGCAATGCTAGCTAATCATAGAAAAATATTAGTAGGTCTTACTGAAGATGTTAGGGTTATTATAATTAAACTTGCAGATAGACTTCATAATATGAGGACTCTTTGGATATTAAGTGAAAAAAAACAAAAAGAAAATGCTAAGGAAACTTTAGAAATATTAGTACCTATAGCTCATAGACTTGGTATGAACAAAATAAAAAGTGAATTAGAGGATTTATCACTTAGATATTCAAAGCCAGATGTATATTTTTCAATAGTAGAAAAGTTAAATCAATCTAAAGTAGAAAGAAACAACAATGTTGAACTTATGAAAGAAACACTAACAAACCTACTTAATAGTCATGGTATAAAACATAAAATAAAAGGTAGAGCAAAAAGTATATATAGTATTTATAAAAAATTAGATACTGGTAGAAGATTTAGTGATATATATGATTTACTTGCACTAAGAATATTTGTTGATACTGAACAAGACTGTTATCAAGCACTAGGTATAATACATTCTAAATATAGACCAATTCCAAAAAGATTCAAGGACTATATTGCAATGCCTAAAGAAAATGGTTATCAGTCTTTACACACCACAGTGTTTGGTGAGAACGGGCAGTTATATGAAATACAAATAAGGACTTATGAAATGGACCAGGTTGCAGAACACGGTATCGCATCGCATTGGTCTTACAAGGAAAAAGGTAAAACTATAATGCAATCTGCTATGGAAGAAAAATTGCAATTCTTTAGAGCTATCATGGAACTATCTAACGAAGAAAGTGATGAAGCTTTTATAAATAGTGTTAAAGAAGATGTTCTTAAAAATATGATTTATGTATTTACTCCAAAAGGAGATGTAATTGAATTACCTTTAGGTTCAACTCCAATAGATTTTGCCTATAGAGTTCACAGCAAAGTAGGGGATTCTATGGTGGGCGCTATAGTAAATGGTAATATAGTCCCACTAGATTATAAACTTCAAGATAATGATATAGTTAAAATAAATACTAATAAAACTAAGACACCATCACGTGAATGGATAAAAATGGCTTATACTGCTCAAGCAAAAAATAAAATAAAAGCATTTTTCAATAAAATAGACAAAGAAGAAAACATAAAAAAAGGTGAGGATTTACTTTTAAAGGAACTTAGAAGAAAAAAAATTTCAACGTTAGATTTTTATAAAGACGAAAACATCGATAAAATACTAGATGAACTTCATATAGAAGATTTAACGGAATTATATATAAATATAGGTAATGGTAAATATAGCCCAACATCAGTGATAAATATTGTAAATAGTGAAGAAATACCTAAAGATGAATTGATACTATCTAAAGTAAATAATAATCAAGGTGTAACAATAAATGTAAAAAATGATATAATTGTAGAAGGCATCGATGAAATTAAAGTTAATATTGCTGCTTGCTGTAAACCTATTCCAGGAGATAGAATAATAGGTTATATTACAAAAGGTAATGGAATAACAGTTCACAGAAGCATATGCCCTAATGTAAGCGATTTAGATAAAAGACTAATAAGTGTTTCATGGAACAAAAATATAGATAAAAAATATTCAACTAATATACTTATACATACATTAAAAATAAATAATAATAAAAATATACTTATCGATATTATTTCAAAAACATCTAATAGAGACGTTTTAGTGCAAAGTATAAATCTTATTAATACTGAAGATGATAATATGTTTGATGTTACACTCTTAGTAGAAAGTAAAGAAAAATTATTTAAATTTATAAATGATTTAGAGACTATAGATTGCGTAACAAATGTAGAAAGGCTAATAAAATAATGGAAACAGAAGTATTAAAAAGATACAAAACGTCTAAAATAATAAAGTTGTTAAAAAAAGGTAAATTAAATCTTGAAGACGTATTAATCTATTCTATAAAGTATAGTATTAGTGATTTATTTAATTATATTCTTGATAATTATAATATTGATTTAGATTATACTAATGGACATGGTAGTGATTTTCTTGAAATAGCAACAAGTTATGGAAATACTAACGCAATAGAAAAGTTAAAAAATATTGGTGCAGATATAAACAAAAAGTATAAATGTGGTAGAAAAAATTTAAGTATAATGATTTTTATACGTGACCTAGATACATTTCAATATTTTGAAAATTATTTCGATAAAAAAGAAATTAAGAGTTGTTTAGAAAGTATTATTATATCTACTATGGTAAGTTATAATGTTGAACTATTAGATTATATAATAAAAAAATATAAAGTTAATATTAAAAAAATTAAATATGAAATACAAGATAAAAAATATAATTTATTAGAAATGTCAAACGAAATATTAAACGGTATGAAAAATAGAGAATATAGGAAAAGAGAAATGGCTTGTTATATATCGGATTTGTTGCCTAGTAAAAGATATAAAAAGATAAAAAAAAGGGCATACTTTTTATTAGAGGAAATTGAAAAAGAAAATACTGAAATAGAAAAATATAATAAATACATAAAAAAATTATTTGGAGAGTAAAAATGAGAATATTAGTACAAAGAAGTTTAAATTCTAGTGTTAGTGTAGATAAAAAACAAGTAGGTAAGATAGATAAAGGATTAGTATTATTAATTGGATTTACTACAACTGATACGATTGAAGACGTTGATTATTTAGTTAAAAAGGTAGTAAATTTAAGAATATTTGATGATGAAAATGGAATAATGAATAAATCTATATTAGATAATGGTGGTAGTGTTCTTAGCATATCGCAGTTTACTTTATATGCTGACACAAAAAAAGGTAATAGACCAAGCTATATAAATGCTATGAACGGGAATGATGCTATAAAATTGTATGATGAATTTAATAATAAGTTAAGTAAATATGTGAATGTAGAAAAAGGAATATTTGGGGCTGATATGAAAGTATCTATAACAAATGATGGACCAACAACAATTATTTTAGAAAGTAGGTAAAGATATGTCAAAAAATAGAATAAATTATAAATTAGTAAATGCTGCTTTAATTGTTTTAATAGTATTTTTACTATATAAAACAGGGCATCTTTGGATGGGAATAACAGATAAGATATTGCAAATAATTATGCCTTTCTTATTTGCTTTTGCTTTTGCATATGCACTTCATCCATTTTTAAAAAAAATGCAAGAAAAAAAGATTCCAAAAGGACTTGGTGTAGTTATAATAATTGTTTTAATACTCGCACTAGCTACTCTTACAATATATTTAATAACTACAGTAATGCTAAGTCAAGTATCTAGTTTATTTTCTAGTATTACATCGTTTATTTCATCTTTGCAAGAAACGAATTTTGATTTTAATTTTGCAGGACTTGAAACTAGTTTAAGTGCATCTTTTGATTCTATACTTGCTAACCTTGGAACTTATGTATCAAATGGTGCAATTAATATAATAGGTTCTTCACTTGGTATATTATCTCAAGTATTTATCATTTTTGCATCATTTATATATTTTTTAATAGACATGGATAGTATAAGAGAAGAAATTAAGTTTTTCTTCAGTAAAAGAAGCAAAAAAGTATATAGGTATGTAAGGTCTCTTGACCATGAAATGAAAAAGTATTTAAATGGTTTAGTACAAATAATATTAATCACACTAGTAGAGTATACTTTAGTTTACACAATAATTGGACATCCTAATGCTATACTATTAGGATTCCTTGCAGCAGTAGCAAATTTGATACCTTATTTTGGAGGAATTGCTGTTAATATAGTAGCTGCAATAACTGCATTCGTAGTAAGCCCATCTTTACTTATTAAAACTGTAATAGCATTTGCTATATTAAGTTCAATAGATAGTTATGTAATAAATCCAACTGTATATGGTAAGACTAACTCAATACATCCATTGGTTACAATACTCGCATTATTTGCTGGTGGAATATTATTTGGAATAATGGGAGTATTTATTTCGTTCCCTCTTGCAATTATTGTTATGACAACATATAAGTATTTTAAGGATGATATTGCCCATAATATCAAAAAAATAACTAATAGTGATTGATAAAATTATAAATAAAATGTATACTATAAAACGAAAGAAGTGATAATGTGATACAAAAAGCAAAAGGTACTTACGATGTATTTGGAGATTATGGTAAAAGATTATTATATATAGAAGAGTTAATTGAAGGACTTATGGAAAAATATAATTATGAATACTTTAGGACACCTATATTTGAATCTAGTAACTTATTCCACAGGGGAGTAGGAGAGACTACAGATATAGTTACTAAAGAGACATATGACTTTAAAGATAGAGGAAATAGAGATATGACTTTACGTCCAGAAGGTACTGCAGGTATAGTTAGAAGTTATATAGAAAACAAAATGTATGGAAATCATACAGTACCTGTAAAAGCGTGGTATTATGGTCCTATGTTTAGATATGAACGTCCTCAATCTGGTAGATTTAGAGAATTTTATCAGTTTGGAGTTGAAGTGTTTGGATGTGATGATGCTCAAGCTGATGCAGAAGTTATAAGTATTTCAGTTAATTTATTTAAATTATTGGGTCTTAAAGGAATAAAGGTTAATATAAACACACTAGGTGATTCCGAATCAAGAAATCTATATAGAAATGCTTTAATAGATTATTTTAAACCTCATATAGATGAACTTTGTGAAGATTGTAAAGAAAGATTTTTAAAAAATCCTCTTAGAATACTAGACTGTAAAGTAGATAAGAATAATCCTATTATGAAAGATGCCCCTAAAACAGTAGATTACTTAAATGAAACTAGTAAAAATCATTTTGAAAAAGTAAAAAGTTATTTAACTGCAATGGGTATTGAATATAAAATAGACACTAATTTAGTTAGAGGTCTTGATTATTATACTCATACAGTATTTGAAGTAGAGGCAAGTGTAGAAGGATTTGGTAGTCAAAATGTTTTATGTGGTGGTGGAAGATACGATAATTTAGTTGAGACTTTAGATGGACCTAAAACTAGTGGAGTAGGTTTCGCACTTGGAATGGAACGTCTTATGACTGCTCTTGAGTATGAAAAAGTAGAACTTCCTATTATTCAGGGAATAGATTGTTATATAATTCCAATGAGTAAAAATCAAAAAGAATATTCTTTAAATTTAGCTATGGATTTAAGACTTAATGGATTTATAACTGAGATAGATTATAATAATAGAAATCTTAAAAATAATTTTAAAAATGCTGATAGATTAAATACTAAATTTATTATTATTATTGGTGAAGAGGAAGTTGCAACTGATATAATTACGTTAAAAGATAATAATTCTAAAGAAGAATATAAATTAAAAAAAGAAGAATTAATAGATTTTTTCGATAAAAGTATTATAGAATAAAATACTAATTTGACTTTCGTTAGATTTATAGTATAATTTGGCTAGGAGTGGTGCATTTGAAAAATTTAAAGATACTTTGCTTACTTATAATGGCTATACTATTAACAGCTTGTGGAAGTAGTAAAAAACCTATAAGTGATGATGAGTTTAAAAATGTAATGAATGAAAACGATTATTATGTTGAAAATGTATTAAATGATTTTAGTGATTATAGTTATATAAAAGGTGCTTATATAGCAATAAAAAATGGTAAAAATTATCAGATTGAATTTTACGAATTAGAAAATAATTATTATGCAAAATCATTTTATGATATCAATAAAGAAATATTTGAAGCATCACAAACAAACAATTCTATTTATAAAAATATAGATTTAAATGATACAAATAAATATACATTAATAAACGAAGATAGTTATAAAGTAATATCAAGAATTGAAAATACAGTTATATATGTAGATGTAAACAAAAAATATATGGACGATATAAATTCAATTTTAAAAAAATTAAAATATTAAAATTAATTGAAATAGAATTAGTAGTTATTTTAATAGTAATTAGAAATTCAGTGTTAGATGAAAACTAAACAAGTTAAAATAATGAAATACCATTCAAGTTCGGTAATGCGTTATAATTTAAAGATAATTAGGTATTATGAATTAGGTGGTACCACGATTAAATCGTCCCTAAAATATAATACTTTTTTTGAAAAGGAGGATGTTATGGAATTAAATAAATATATAGACCATACTAATTTAAAAAATACTGCAACACTAAAAGATATAGAAAATCTTTGTAACGAGGCTATAAAATATAAATTTGCAAGTGTATGTGTATACCCATACTATGTACCTTTAGTATCTAAACTACTTAAAGGTAGTAATGTAGAAGTATGTACTGTAATAGGATTTCCTAGTGGTATGACAAGTAAAGAGACTAAAGTATACGAGGCAATAGATGCAGTTGAAAAAGGTGCGACTGAAATAGATATGGTTATAAATATTGCAGCTTTAAAAAATAAAGATTACGACTATGTAAAAGAAGAAATAGAAGAGATTAGAGATGTGATAGATGGTAAAGTTTTAAAAGTTATAATTGAGACTTGTTTACTAACTAGTGATGAAATAGTTAAGATGACTGAAATATGTAATGATACTTTTGTAAATTTTATTAAAACATCAACTGGATTTAGTGAATATGGAGCAAGAGTAGAAGATGTAAAACTTATAAGTGAACACAAAAATGATGTTTTAGAAATTAAGGCTAGTGGTGGGATTAGAGATTTGAAAACTATGGAAGATATGATTAATGCTGGAGCTACTAGAATAGGGACTAGTAGTGGAGTTAGTATAATGAATGAGGAGGATAAAAAATGACTTTATTTGAAGATTTAAAATGGAGAGGTCTTATAAAAGATATAAGTTCACCTCTTTTAGAAAAAAAATTAAACGAAGAAAAATTAACATTTTATATAGGAACAGACCCAACTGCGGATTCTATGCATATAGGACATTTCTCATCATTCTTAATTGCAACTAGACTTGCAAAATATGGACATAAACCAATTCTATTAATTGGAGGGGCAACAGGACTTATTGGGGACCCTAAACCATCAAAAGAACGTCAAATGATATCAAAAGAAGAGGTTAAAAAGAATGTAGAAGGATTAACTCGTCAGGCTAAAGAAATATTTGGATTCGAGGTAGTAAATAACTATGATTGGACAAAAGATATAAGTATATTAGACTTTTTAAGGGATTATGGTAAATATATTAATGTTAATTATATGCTTGATAAAGATATAATAAATAGAAGGCTAGAATCTGGTATAACGTTTTGTGAATTTGCATACACTTTACTTCAAGGAATGGATTTCGTACATTTAAATGAAACTAAAGGTGTAACATTACAAGTAGCTGGATCTGATCAGTGGGGTAATATTACAACTGGTATAGAACTTGCACGTAAAAAAAACGATGTAGAATTATTTGGCATGACTATGCCTCTTGTATTAGATGCAAATGGTGTAAAATTTGGCAAAACTGAAGGTAACGCATTATGGCTTGATAAGGACAAAACTTCTAGTTATGAATTATATCAATATTTAATTAATACAAGTGATGAAGTTGTAATAGATTATTTAAAGAAGTTAACTTTCTTAACTCGCGAAGAGATAGAAAGCATAGAAAAAGAACATTTTGAATGTCCTGAGAAAAGAATTGCTCAACAAGCTCTTGCAAAAGAGGTAATTACTTTTTTACACGGAAGTGAAGAATATTTGAAAGCACTTAAAATGAGTGAAGTGTTATTTAGTGGTAATTTAAGTGATTTAACTAGTAAAGAAATAGAAATATGTTTTAAAGGTGTTCCTACATTTGATATAACAAGTGATATAAAACTTATAGATGTGCTTGTTAATAATAATATTGCATCATCAAAAAGAGAAGCAAGAGAGTTTATAAGTAGTAATGCTATTAGCATAAATGGCAATACTGTAAACGATGAAAATATGATTATAAATAGCCTTGCAATAGAAGGTAAAGTTATAGTAATAAGAAGAGGTAAGAAAAAATATTTTTTAGGGTTAATAAAATAAGGATTAAAATTCCTTTTTTGCTTTTTATGTGAAGATTATGTGAAATTTTAATATTTTTAAAAAAAGTTTCAAGAAAAAAAAGGAAATCGAAAAGTTTTGTGGAATGATATATATAGGAGGTGATATATATCATTTTTAGTTTGTATTGAGTAGTTTCAAAATAAAAGAATAAA
>CANRDA010000022.1 GCA_947629285.1 uncultured Bacilli bacterium | reverse complement strand
TAATACCTATGGATATTTTTACCCATTTAAAACTAATTGGTATATATACTATAAATACGATACTAGAATAGTTAAGGATGGTTTTCATTACCACTACAACACTCTAAAAACAAGTAGAGATATATTATCTAGTTTTGGAGAGATATTTCCATATATACCTATTATAGGTTTAATATCTAATATAGGATTTAATACTTGGATACTCATGTTTTTAACAACTTATCTAATATATAAAAAGAAACTAAAAGGTATAGTTTACTTAATACCTAGTTATGTAGTATTATTAATATGTGTGGCATCTCCAGCAAATACATATTTTAGATATGCAATGCCATATATATTCGCAATGCCACTAACTATTAGTTTATTTATAGATTATGTAAAAGGAGATTTGTATGAAAAGAAGTAGAATAGCAGTTTTAATACCTTGTTATAATGAGGCAAAAACAATAGAAAAAGTAGTAAAAGATTTTAAAAAAGCTCTACCTATGGCTGATATATTTGTATATGACAATAACTCTAATGATTCAACTGATGAAATAGCTAGAAAAGCAGGGGCTATTGTAAGATATGAATATAGACAAGGTAAAGGTAATGTTATTAGAACAATGTTCCGTGAGATAGAGGCAGATTGTTACCTTATGATAGACGGTGATGATACATACCCTAGTGAGAATGCAAAAGAGATGTGTGATTTAGTTTTAAGTGGTAAAGCAGATATGGTAGTAGGAGATAGATTATCTAGTACATACTTTACTGAAAATAAAAGACCATTTCACAACTTTGGAAATAGAATAGTTAGATTTTTAATAAATAAATTATTTAAAAACAATATTAAAGATATAATGACAGGTTATAGAGCATTCAGTTATGACTTTGTTAAAGGATTTCCAGTATTATCTAAAGGCTTTGAAATAGAAACAGAAATGACTATACACGCAGTAGATAAAAACTATAAAATAAAAGAAATACCAGTTGCGTATAAAGACCGTCCAGAAGGCTCAGTATCTAAACTTAATACATATAGTGACGGATTTAAAGTATTAAAGACTATTGCAACTCTATTTAAAGAATATAAACCGGGTGCGTTCTTTAATATATTTGCTTTACTTTTCTTAGTAATATCTTTAATACTAGGAGTACCTGTATTTATAGAATACTTTAAAACTGGATTAGTTCCAAGATTCCCAAGTTTAATAGTATCAGGAGTATCTTTGATACTATCAATACTGCTTTTTATAACAGGAATAATATTACAAGTAATAGTAAAGAAAAATAGACAGATGTACGAGTTATACCTTAATCTTTTAAGGAGTAAAAATGAATAAATTAGTTAAACAAATACTAAAGTTTACTGTAGTAGGTGGTTTTGCATTTTTAATAGATTACGGACTTTTATATGTACTAACAGAATTTATAGGTATACATTATTTAATATCGTCTATAATATCTTTTACAGTATCAGTAATATTTAACTATATAATGAGTATTACATGGGTATTTGATGTAAATAAAAAACAAGGTGTAAAAGAGTTTATAGTATTTATAATACTAAGTGTGATAGGTTTAGGAATAAATGAATTAATAATGTATTTAATGGTAGATATAATTGGTATACACTATATGATATCAAAACTATTTTCAACAGGCATAGTTATGGTGTATAATTTTATTACAAGAAAAATATTTGTAGAGAGGTAGTTATGAATAAAGAAGTTGAATTTTTAAAAAAGAATGATGTAGAAAAGTACATAGAATTTATAAAAGAAGTTTTTGGCAATGAAGTAAATAAAGAATCTATATTGAAATTATTGGAAAATAATAAAATTTTAATAATAAAGATAGATGAAAAAATAGTCGCATCAGCAACCCTAGAGGAAAGATTTGAATATATAAAAAATAAGAAATACTATTTTATAAGCTATTTAGGTGTTATGAAAGAGTATAGAAGAGAAGGGTATGCATCTAAAATATTTGATAAAATAGAAGAATTAGTAAAGGAAAATAAAATAGATTATTTAGAACTTGTATCAGGGAATCAAAGAAGAGGAGCATATTATTTCTATAAAGAAAAAGAGTTTAAAATAAAAGATACAACAGTTTTTGTAAAATTTTATAATTAGGGTGTTACAATCCTAATTTTTAAATAAATAATAATGTTATAAAAATTATAGTATAATTAAATAGGTGATGTTATGTATAGAGGTACTTATTCAGATATATATTTAAATAATATAAAGTATAATGTAAAGACTATAATAAATAATTATAAAGATTATAAATATTATATAGGCGTAGTTAAAGCTGATTCATATGGGCATAATAGTAATAAAACAGTTAAATCTATAATAGATGGAGGATGTAACTACCTTGCTGTATCATCACTTGATGAGGCTTTAATAATAAGAAAAGAATTTGATATACCAATACTTTGCCTAGGGATAATAAATTATAAATATATAAGTATCTGTGAGGAAAATAATATAGATGTTACTGTTACTAACCTAGATTATTTAAATAAAATAAAGGATTATAAAGTAAACATTCATATAAAAATAGATACTGGAATGAATAGACTGGGTGTTAAAGACAAAGATGAGTTTAATTCTATCTTTAATATCATAAAAGATAGTAAAGTTAATTTAAAAGGTATTTATACACATATATATGATGCTTCAAATAAGACTAATACTAATAAACAAATAAAGTGTTTTAAAGATATTACAAGTGACATTGATTTATCTAAAATAGATATGGTCCATATTGCTCAAAGTGATACTTTAGTAAACTATCCTAAAATAGATTTTTGTAATGGTTGTAGACTTGGTATAATCATGTATGGGCTTACCAGTTCAGCTTTAAACTTAAAAAATACTATTGATTTAGTAAGTGAAGTAATAGAGATAAAAAGACTTAAAAAAGGTGAGACTGTAAGTTATAATGGGATTTATAAGGCAGATACTGATATAATAATAGGAATAGTATCTATTGGATATGCAGACGGAGTTAATCGTCATTTAAAAGGAGCTTATGTATATATAAATAATAAAAAATATGAGATACTTGGTAATATTTGTATGGATATGTTAATGGTTAAAATAGATGATAGTGTAAAGTTAAATGACAAAGTATACATTTATAAAGATATAAGCCATATAAAAACTTTAAGTAAATACTTAAATACAATACCTTATGAACTTATATGTAATATATCTAAAAGAGTTCCAAGAAAATATATCAAATGATATATTTTCTTTTTAAAGTATGATATAATTATATAGGTGATAAGGATGGATAAAAATAGAATAGATGAATTAGTAAAAATATTAAATAAAGCAAGTTATGAATATCACACCCTAGATAATCCAAGTATAACAGACCAAGAGTATGATAGTTTAATGGATGAACTTGTTAGACTTGAAACAGCAAATCCATCTTTAGTTAGAGAAGATTCTCCAACTGTTAGAATTGGTGGAGAGGTTATAAGTGATTTTAAAAAGGTAACTCATGATATACCTATGATGAGTTTAGATGATATATTTAACGAAGATGAAGTTTTAGCCTTTGATGAAAGAGTAAAAAAGGTAATAAGCAATCCTAAATATGTATGTGAACTTAAAATAGATGGTTTAAGTGTCTCACTACTATATGAAAACGGTAAACTTGTAAGAGGAGCAACAAGAGGAGACGGAACTGTTGGAGAAGATATTACTCACAATGTTAAAACTATTAAAAATATACCACTCTCACTACCAGAAGATATTTCTATAGAAGTTAGAGGAGAAATATATATGCCTAAATCTTCTTTTCTAAAACTAAACGATGATAGAAAATCTAAGGGTGAAAAAGAGTTTGCTAATCCACGAAATGCAGCAGCAGGTTCAGTAAGACAGTTAGATAGTAAAATAACTAGTGAAAGAAATCTTTCAACATTTTTGTACCACATCCCAAATCCTAATCCTTATAATTTAAACACACAAGAAGAAGCTCTTAACTTTATGAAAGAGTTAACTTTCACTGTAAATCCAAACATAAAAAAGGTAGATAACATAAATGAAGTTATAGATTATATAAATAGTTGGACTTCAAAAAGAAAAGATTTACCTTATGAAATAGATGGTATTGTAATAAAAGTAAACGATTTTAACGACCAAAGAAAGTTAGGCGTAACTGCTCGTACACCTAAGTGGGCAATAGCCTATAAATTTCCTGCAGAAGAAGTACTTACTAAAATAAGAAATATAGAACTTAATGTTGGTAGAACCGGTAAGGTAACGCCACGTGCAGATTTAGACCCTGTAAGACTTCAAGGAAGTGTTGTTTCTAGTGCGACACTAAATAATCAAGACTATATAAAAGATAAAGATATAAGAATAGGTGATGTTGTCTCTATTAGAAAAGCAGGAGATGTAATACCTGAGGTAGTTGAGGTTAAAAAGGATAGAAGAACTGGAAATGAAATACCTTTTAAAATGATTGAAAATTGTCCTATATGTGGTTCTAAATTAGTTAAAAAAGAAGGAGAAGTCGCATATTTTTGTACAAATAAAAACTGCGATGCTAGAAATATAGAAGGTCTTATACACTTTTCAAGTAGAGATGCTATGAATATAGAAGGCTTTGGAGAAAGCATAGTAGAGGATTTCTATAATATAGGATATTTAAAAAATATAAACGATTATTATAAACTTAAAACGCATAAAGAAGCTTTAATGGAACTTGAAGGTTTTGGAGAAAAAAGTATAAATAATTTACTTAATAATATAGAAGAGAGTAAAAACAATTCTTTAGAAAAACTACTATTTGGACTTGGTATAAAACATGTTGGAAAGAAGACTGCAAAAATACTTAGTGAATATTTTAAAACAATGGATAACATAATGTTGGCAAGTTTAGATGATTTATCTATAATACCTGATATAGGTGTTAAAATTGCAAATAGTATAGTAGATTATTTTAGCGAAGAAAAGAATAAAGAATTAATAGAAAACTTAAAAAATAATAATGTCAATATGACATATATAGGAAAAGAAAAAAATATAAATGAATTATTTAAAGATAAAACTTTTGTCTTAACAGGGACACTAAATTCACTATCTAGGGATGAGGCTAAAGAATTAATAGAGTCTTTAGGTGGAAAAAATACTTCATCAGTAAGTAAGAAAACAGATGTAGTAATTGTAGGTTCTTCACCTGGTAGCAAATATGATGATGCAATAAGACTTGGAATAACTATTTGGGATGAAGAAGAGTTTTTAAATAATAGTAGGAGGATATAATGCAAGAATGGGAAGGCTTTAAAGGAACAAAATGGAAAAATAATATAGATGTAGAAAACTTTATTACTTGTAATTATAAAGAATATAAAGATGATGATAAATTTTTAACAGGAATAAGCAAAAAGACTAGTAAAGTGTGGGGTAAGTGTAAGAAGTTACTCGCACGTGAAGCAATAAGTGGAGTTTTAGATGTAGAAACATTTATAATGAGTGGTATAGATAACTTTGAAGTAGGTTATATAGATAGACCATCTGAGGTTATTGTAGGACTTCAAACAGATGCTCCACTTAAAAGAATAGTAAATCCATACGGCGGTCTTAGAATGGTAGAAAAATCTTTAGAAGCATATGGATATCATTTAGATAAAGAGTTAGAAACTAGATTTAAAGAATTTAGAAAAACTCATAACGACGGAGTATTCGATGCTTATACTAAAGAGATTAAACTTGCTCGCCATAATCATTTAATAACAGGACTACCTGATGCATATGGTAGAGGAAGAATTATAGGAGACTATAGACGTCTTGCCTTATATGGAGCAGACCTTTTGATAGAGAGCAAAAAAATTGATTTGAATAATATAACAATTATAAACGAAGATACTATAAGACTTAGGGAAGAAGTATCTGAGCAGATTAAAGCTTTAGAATTAATAAAGAAAATGGCATTTAGATATGGCTTTGATGTATCAAAACCCGCTAAGAATGCTCGTGAGGCAATACAGTGGACTTATTTTGCATATCTAGCTGCAATAAAACAAAATAATGGTGCGGCTACAAGTATAGGAAGAAATACAACTTTCTTTGATATATATATAGAAAAAGATATAGAAAAAGGAATACTAACAGAAGAAGAGGCACAAGAATTAATAGACCAATATGTAATTAAATTAAGGTTAGTTAGACATTTGAGAACTCCTGATTATAACGAACTTTTTGCTGGTGACCCAACTTGGGTGACAGAATCTATCGGAGGAATGCTTGACGATGAAAATTCTTTAGTTACTAAAACATCTTTCCGTATTTTAAATACATTAAATAATATTGGTGAGTCTGCTGAACCTAATCTAACTATACTTTGGAGTAAAAAACTACCAGAAAACTTTAAGAAGTTTGCAACTAATATGTCAATTAAGACACATACTTTACAGTTTGAAAACGATGATTTGATGAGACCAATATACGGTAATGATTATGCGATTAGTTGTTGCGTATCTGCACTAAGATTAGGATATCAAACACAGTTCTTTGGAGCTCGTATAAACTTTGTTAAAGTACTTTTATATGCACTAAATGGTGGAAAAGATGAGATAACTGGTGATTTAGTTATAGATGGAATAGAGCCTATAGAGGGTGAATATTTAGATGCTGAGGAGGTTTTAAAACGTTTTGATAAAGTACTTGCTAAAACTGTAAAAATATATGTAGATGCTCTAAATATAATTCACTATATGCACGATAAATATGCTTATGAAAGCAGTCAAATGGCATTTTTAAATACAAATCTTGAATATTTAATGGCATTTGGACTTGCAGGTATTTCAATAGTAGCTGATTCATTTTCCGCAATACAATTTGGTCATGTAAGAGTAAAAAGAGATGAAAGAGGTATTACTAATGCATTTGATATAGAATTTGATTATCCAAGATATGGTAATAACGATGATAGAGTAGATACTGTAGCTAAAAACTTAGTTAAAAGAGTTTATAGAGAACTTAAAAAGTATCCATTATATAAAAATGCAATACCTACATTATCACTTCTTACAATTACATCAAATGTAGTATACGGTAAACATACAGGAGCAACTCCAGATGGAAGAAAAGCAGGTGTACCTTTCTCACCAGGTGCAAATCCAACTCAAGGAGCAGATAAGAATGGTGCTTTAGCATCCCTTGCATCAGTTGCTAAAATACCATATAAAGATTGTTGTCAAGATGGTATATCAAATACATTCTCAATAACTCCAAATGCTCTTGGAAGTGATGATGAAACAAGAGTAGTTAATTTAGTTAAAATATTAGATGGATATTTTACAAGTGGTGCGCATCATTTAAATGTAAATGTACTTGATAAAAACTTGCTAGTCGATGCAATGAACAATCCTAATAAATATCCAAATCTAACTATTAGAGTATCAGGATATGCAGTAAACTTTAATAAACTTACTCGCGAACAAAAAGAAGAAGTAATAAGTAGGACATTCCATGAAAAAGTTTAAAGAGGGTTTTATAAATTCCATTGAAACTATGGGATTAGTAGATGGTCCAGGTATTAGAATAGTCATATTTATGCAAGGATGCCCTTTAAGATGTATATTCTGTCATAATCCAGAAACATGGAAAAATAAAAATAATATAAAATTGACATCGAAAGAAATAGTAGATGAAGTTAGAAAATATAGACCCTATATAGAAATGGGTGGAGGAGTGACTTTTTCTGGAGGTGAGCCACTTTTTCAATCAGAATTTTTACTAGAAATGTTAAAGATGTGTAAAAAAGCAGGAATACATACTTGCCTTGATACATCAGGAACAGGTTATAGTAAGAAATATTTAGATGAAATATTAAAATATACAGATTTAGTTATTTTAGATATAAAAGCAATTGATTTAGAAAATTATAAAAAAATAACTGGTAAAGATATGACTAGTTTTAACTATTTTAAAGAAAGGCTTAAAGTAAATGATAATAAAATATGGTTAAGACAGGTAATAATTCCTACAATAAATGATAATGAAGAGTATATTTTGAAATTAAAAGAATATATAAAAGATTTTTCAAATGTAGAGAAAGTAGAATTACTTGGATATCATACTATGGGTAAAGAAAAATATAAAAAATTAAAAATAAAATATAGATTAGATGGAATTGATGATATGGATAAGGAAAAATTAAAAGAATTGCAAAATATTTTAAATAATGATTTAAAATATAACAAATAAGTGGTATTATATTAATGGAAAGGAGTTTGTTTATGAAAAAGAGTATAATTATGCTATCTTTAATAGCAGTATGTGTTTTAATTACAGGATGTGGAAATAATAAAGAATTTACAAAAAAATGTGTAATTCATAATGATGTTTTATCTCAAGGTTATAAATTAGATTCTGAATACAATATTTTTGGTAAAGGTAGTGTTGTAACAAAAGTTGAAACAACAGAAATAGTAACATCTGATAATCAAGAAATATTAGATTACTTTGAAGATTACTTGAATGATACATATGTAGATGCTAATGAAAATTATGGTGGATATACTAAAATAAACGTTACTAATTCAAATAATAAAGTAGTTTCAAATATTGAAATTGATTATACAAAGATGGACCTTGAAAAATTTGTTCAAGATAATCCAGGTGTAAGTGCTTATATAAATTCTAATAATGCAATGACAACAGAAGGTATTGTTAGTATGTATGAAGCTTTAGGTGCTACTTGTGAATAAATTAAAAAATAGTGATTAAAATTGAAGTAAAAAAAGTGCAAAAAAAATATTGTACTTTTTTTGTTACGGTTTATTGTACCTATGGAATATCTTTAACTTTCCGACTAGGATAATTTTATAAAATATGTTATTAATATTTACTTTGTTCAAATTAAAGAAGTAAAATAAATTACTTCTTTTCTTTTAGATTTATAAATGTTATAATTATAACTGGAGATGTTACTATGATAAGATATAATCCTAAGATAGATGAAGGTTTAACACAATCTCAAATAGATTATAGAATAAGAAATGGTCAAGTAAATTATAATACTAATATTAAAACTAAAAGTATAAGTGAAATAATAGTATTTAATATTTTTACTCTTTTTAACATATTAAATTTTTGTTTAGGGTTACTTGTATTTTGGGTTGGCTCATATAAAAACTTATTATTTTTAGGAGTTGTCTTATGTAATACATTTATAAGTATAATTCAAGAAATAAGAGCTAAGATTACTGTCGATAAATTATCTATAGTATCTAGTTTAACTGCAACAGTTATAAGAGATTCTAAAAACAAGGTTATAAATGTCGATGATGTTGTTTTAGATGATATAATAGTATATAAACGTGGCAATCAAATAGTAGCAGATTCAAAGATATTAGAAGGTACTATAGAAGTTAATGAATCACTTCTTAGTGGAGAAGGTGATTCAATTACTAAAACTGTTGGAGATTATTTATATTCAGGAAGTTTTATTGAAGGTGGTAAATGCATAGCTAAAGTTGAAAAGGTAGGAGAAAATAATTATGCTTCTAAAATCACTAAGGAAGCTAAGTATATAAAAAAAATAAATTCTTTAATTATGGATACATTAAAAAAGATAATAAAAATATTATCAATAATAATAATACCTATAGGACTAATTTTATTTTTAAAGGAATATAATTTAGCTCATAATCTAAGTGATTCTATTATAAATACAGTTGCAGCAATAATAGGTATGATTCCTGAAGGATTAGTGCTTTTGACTAGTACTGTACTTGCTGTTAGTGTTGTAAAATTATCAAAAGAGAAAGTTTTGGTAAGTAATCTTTATTGTATTGAAACCCTAGCTCGCGTTGATACAGTATGTTTAGATAAGACTGGAACTCTTACTGAAGGTATAATGGAAGTAGAGAAAGTAATAGAACTAAATGATAAGTATGATTATAAAAAAATTCTTTCTTCTATGGCTAATGAATTACAAGACGATACTGAAACTATTAGAGCTATTGGAAGAAAGTTTAATAAAAAGACAAACTATGAATGTTTAAGTAAAGAATTTTTTTCTTCAGATAAAAAATTTTCAAGTGTAACATTCAAAGATGGAAAATATATATTGGGGGCTCCTGAATTATTAGATAAAACTATTGATATTCAAAATTTAATAGAAAAATATTCTGATTATAGACAAGTACTACTGAGAAAAGATAACGATAATATAGCATTAATTCTTTTAAAAGATAAAATAAGGTATAAAGCAATAGATACATTGGATTATTTGAAGCACGAAGGTGTAGATATAAAAATTATAAGTGGAGATAATGAAAAAATTATTAATAATATAGCTAAACGTATTGGATTAAAAAAAATAAAAAGTATAGATATGTCTGTAAATAAGACAAATAAATATAAGCAAATAGTTGAAAATTATAATATTTTTGCAAGAGTTAGTCCTGAACAAAAAAAATTGCTTGTAAAAGCATTAAAAGATAATGGACATACCGTTGCGATGACTGGGGATGGCGTAAATGATGTTTTAGCACTCAAGGAATCTGATTGCGCTATTGCTATGGCAAGTGGTTCTGATGCAGCAAGAAATGTATCTGAAATAGTTCTTTTAAATTCTGATTTTAAGGCTATTCCTAAAATAATAGAAGAAGGTAGAAGGACAATAAATAACATAGAACGTTCAGCTTCTCTTTTCTTAACTAAGACAACATATGCAACACTCTTAGCAATAATATTTTTATTTATTCCAATGAACTACCCATTTGAACCTATTCATTTAAGCTTAATAAGCTCTATAACTATAGGTATTCCAGCATTTGTATTAGCCCTTGAACCAAATAAAGAAAGAGTCAAAGATAATTTCTTTAAAAATATTTTAAAAAAATCATTACCAGGAGGTATTACAATAGTAATAAATGTATTGAGTGTATTAATAGTATCTAAATTATTTAATCTTACTTCAGATGAAATTTCTACTATGTCAGTAATATTAGTTGCTTCGACAGGTTTTATCCTTTTATATAAAATTTGCTATAAATTTAATTTATTAAGAAGTGTTTTGTATTTATTTTTATTAGGTTTATTTTTATGTTTAATAATACAATTAAGAAATATACTTGAACTTGTAATTTTAGATTTTACTCATATTATATATATACTTATTATGTTTATTTTGGATATAGTAATATTTAATTTTCTTTCATATTTTTTCGATAAAAAATTATTTAATAGCTAGGAGGTTTTTATGAATTTTATTGCAATTTTATTTTCTTTAGCAGTTGGAATATTTATTTTAATAGGTACTGTTATAAGTATAAAATATGGTCATAATAGTAAATTTACTGATATTAGTATATGTATAGCTTTTGGTGTAATTATAGGTTTAGTAATATTTGAATTATTACCTGAAACATATGAAGTTTTAAATGGCCAATTAGGTTCTATTAGAAGTATATTGGCAATAATTATATTAATATTGATAGGTATTACAATATTGAAAATACTAGATTTATTTGTGCCACATCATGAGCACGAAGTACATCATACTCATAAACACAACGTTAGTACTTGTCATAATATTCATCTTCATCATATTGGAATAATATCTTCTGTCGCACTAATTATACATAATGTTATAGAAGGTATGAGTTTATATTTAGTTACTAGTTCTAATATAAATCTTGGATTTCTTTTATTTATTGGAATAGGATTACATAATTTACCAATGGGATTAGTTATAGGAACAACTTTAATAGCTTCTAATTATTCTAATAAAAAAACCTTAAAGTTAAGCTTAATAGTATCACTATCAACTTTTATAGGTGGAATTTCTATGTTTATACTAGGGGGAGTAAGTGAACTTTTAGAAGGAATACTTTTAGGACTAACTCTAGGAATGTTAATCTATATTTCTTTATTTGAATTATTACATCAAATTTATCATATGAAAGATAGAAAAAGTGTATCAATTGGCATAGGTATAGGGGTTATAATTTTAGCAATTAGTGTTATTATTGGTAAAGTGATGCATTAATTTTGCACTATATTAGATTTTAGTTAACGATATTATAAATAAAATGTGAAAATCATGTGAAATTTTCACATTTTAAAAAAAGGAAATCGAAAAGTTTTGTGGAATGATATATATAGGAGGTGATATATATCATTTTTAGTTTGTATTGAGTAGTTTCAAAGTAAAAGAATAAAAGGGAAAAGAATGGAGGTATTATGTTAAAAGAAAAAGAAGAATTTATTTCAC
>CANRDA010000021.1 GCA_947629285.1 uncultured Bacilli bacterium | reverse complement strand
TCCTATTGATCTTAATATTGCTTATGCAGAATACCAAAATCAGTCATTATCTTAAACACAACTTTACGAAAAAAAGATCAAAATTGATCTTTTATTTCTAAATATTTGTTTATTTCGTCTTGATTATTTAATCTGAATTCCTTTATAAAAGTGTTTTTACAGGAATCCATTTCTTCTTGTAATGTCTTTATTTTTGAAAATGTTTCTTTATCTTTATTTTGTTGATAATCCTCTTTTAACTTATTTAATTCTTTTTTTAAATTATTAAATTTAATAAGTTCTAAAGACATACTTGGAGTTAGATTAAACTTTACTAACTCTAAATTTTCTTTTGTATTTTGCATATAAACCTCCAATCCGATTTATATCCTCTTTCTTACAAATTAATTTTATTATATAAGTTAAATTAAGTCAAGAAAAAAAGTTATGAATTTCATAACTTATGCAACTTTTCTTAATCCTTTTGATTGAGAAGGTTTTCTTGAATTAATATTAAATATTGCCATATCATCACCCTCTAAAGTTCCAACTGCAACTTCTTTTAATCTTCCAGTTTTCCTTGTTAGACTATAATTTGGGTCTCCAATTGTTCCGGGTATATTTGCCTCGTAAGAACTAATAAGGTTTTTTATCTCTTCTTCACTTTTTTCTATCCCATGCCTAATAAGTTTATTTTGAAATATAGCTGAACAAGATTCTTCTAAATCTGCAAAAACGTCATAATCTGATGCCTCATTCATCTTTGCATCATGCATACCATTTAAAGTATTCCAAAAATCATTTCCTAATAATATCATATTAATCCTACCTCCGCATCTTGCATTGCCTTTATTATTGGCATGCCATCATTCATAAAATAAGAATTAAACATAGTATCTTGACCAACAATATGACTTAAAAGATTTGCTATTAAAACTTCTTCTTCTAAATCTGAATCCCCTTCATTTCCAACTATATAATTAGCAAGTATCTCAGTATAAGCAAGATTTAGTGCCCTAAGTCTTTCATCTGAATTAAAACCTGTAAATGTACTAGTACTAGTTGACATCTCAAGTATTGCTTTAGTAAGTAAATGGTCTATATCATAATTTCCTTCAATATCTTTAGAAAACAATATTTCATTTTTATATACATCATAATAGTATGTTCCCTTTTTTTCAAACTTACCAATTTTTCCAATTCTTACTGATTTTAACTTTTCGTTTAATTTAGATAAATTAATTTCAGGTAACTTTTTATTAAAAATTATTATAAGTTCAAATAATTTGTTTCTTATTTCATCTGTCAAATTAGGATTGTTTTTTAAACTCAATCTTATTTCTTCTAAAGAGATCATATCATCACCTTAATATTTATTATAACATATTTTGAAAAAAAGAAAAGCATTTCTTTTCTTTTTTAGTAAAATTATTTATTAAGTTTTTGAAGTATTGCCTTTAAATTTTCTTTTTCAACAGAAAGATTAATTCTTTCTTGTTCCACTATATTTTGTGGAGCTTTTGATACATAATTTTCATTTGAAAGTAATTTTTCTCTTCTTTCTATACTGCTTTCTAATCTGACTTTTTCTTTTTCTAATGATTCTAATTCATGTTTAATATTAGAGCTTCCATCATAAAATACACTTATATTTTTATCAATAATTATTTCATTTAAATTTGATTTTTCTATTATAAAATTAGCTTTACTTAATTTTAACATACTTGATATTACATCTATATTATCAAGTTTACTATAATATATAAAGTATTCTTTTATATTATTTTCTAACTTTACTTTTCTTATTTTAGTAATTAAATCAAGAGTATAGTCTAAATTACTATCAAAGTTAAATTTTTTATCATAAACAGGATATGAACTAATCATTATAGAATCTTTTTCTTTTATTGGTAACATTGAATATATTTCTTCAGTTACAAAAGGCATAAATGGATGTGTTAACTTTAGTATATCTTTTAGTACTTTTAAAAGTACACTCTTAGTAGTATAGTTCATATTGTGTTTAGAAAGTTCTATATACCAGTCACAAAAACTATCCCAAATAAATGAATAAAGCTCACTACCTACTACATTAAATTCATACCTGTCCATATGTTTTCTAACTGTCTTAATTAAATTATTTAATTTATTTAATATCCATTCATCAGATACACTTAAATTATCTAAAGTATAGTTATCTTTATTTAAATCCTCTATATTTATAAGTACAAACCTAGATGCGTTCCATAGTTTATTAATAAAATTCCAAGTACTTTTAACTTTCTCTTCGTCATATCTTAAATCCATACCAGGTGAGGTTGATGTTGCAAGAAAATATCTTAAAGCATCACAGCCATATTTTTCTATTACATCCATAGGGTCTACACCATTTCCAAGTGATTTACTCATCTTCATACCATTTTTATCACGTATAAGTCCATGTATTAAACAATCTTTAAAAGGTCTCTTATCAGTAAATTTTAAACCTTGAAAAGTCATTCTGTTTACCCAAAATGGTATTATATCATATCCAGTTACAAGTACATCATTCGGATAATATCTCTTATAAGATTCTGTGTTGTTAGGCCAACCTAGAGTTGCAAAAGGCCATAAGGCACTTGAAAACCAAGTATCTAAAACATCTGTATCTTGAACCCAACCATCACCTTCTGGTGGATTTACTCCAACATATACCTCATCACCTTTGTACCACGCAGGTATTTGATGTCCCCACCAAAGTTGTCTTGATATACACCAGTCATAAGTTATCTCCATCCAGTGATTCATAACTTTTTCAAATCTAGTAGGTACAAAATTTACTTTAGTATCTTTATTCTTTTGATTTTCAAGTACTCTATCTGCTAAAGGCCTCATCTTAACAAACCATTGCTTAGATAGATATGGTTCAACTACAGCATCAGTTCTCTCACTATGACCAACACTATGTGTCATTTTCTCTATTCTTATTAATATTCCAGATTCTTTTAAATCATTAACTAGTTTTTCCCTACACTCTTCTCTTGATAGACCACAGTATTTACCTGCATTCTCATTCATAGTAGCATCTTCATTCATAACTACGATACGTTTTAAGTTATGTCTATTTCCAACTTCAAAGTCATTAGGGTCGTGTGCAGGAGTTATTTTAACAACACCTGTACCAAATTCCATATCAGCGTGTTCATCACCTACTATAGGTATTAATTTATTAACTACTGGAAGTATTACGTTTTTACCTATTAAATGTTTATAACGTTTATCTTTTGGATTTACTGCAACAGCAGTATCTCCAAATAAAGTCTCAGGACGCGTTGTTGCAACTTCTAGGTATTCATCACTATTTTCTATAAAATATTTTAAGTGATAAAATGCTCCTTCATCTTCTTTATATATAACTTCTTCATTAGATAAAGCAGTTTTAGCAACTGGGTCCCAATTTATTATACGCTCTCCTCTATATATTAGCCCTTCGTTATATAATCTAACAAAAACTTCCTTTACCGCCCTTGTTAAATTTTCATCTAAAGTAAATGCTTCCATTTTGTAATCTAAAGCTAAACCTAGTTTTGCCCATTGTTTTCTAATATTCCCTGAATATTCTTTAGTCCATTTAAAACACTCATCTAAAAATTTTTCTCTTCCTAGTTTATATTTTTCTATTCCATTACTTTTAAGTCTTGCAACTACCTTAGCTTCAGTTGCAATAGCAGCGTGGTCCATCCCTGGCAACCATAAAGTATCATATCCATCCATTTTTTTATATCTAATTATTATATCCTGCAGTGTTGTATCCCAAGCATGACCTAAGTGAAGTTTACCAGTTACATTTGGTGGAGGTATTACAATAGCAAATGGCTTTTTACTTAAATCTCCTGATTCAAAATAACCATTATTTTTCCAATATTCATATTTACCATTTTCTACACTTTCGTGGTTATATTTTTTATCTAACATAATTTCATCTTCTTTCTAATTTTTTTATTTTTGGCATTTCTTCTTCAATATAATCATAGCAGTCATTATATAAACACATTAATTCATTAAATGTAAACATTTTATATTCTTTCAATTCTTTTACACTCTTATTAATTATAGAATTAATTTTACAAACAACCAATCCTATATCATATAAAGATAATTCATATGATAAATCTCCTAATAATATTAAAGTATCTTTTGTAAGAGCTATATTATTACCTAGCATATTATTACATATTAAATAATCAGCAAATTTTCCAAATTCTTCTTGTTTTAATTTCCAAGGTGTAATGCCATATAATAAACTATAATCATTTAACATTGCAATATTTTCTCCATTAATATTAACAGTATGATTTTTTTTAAAATAAAAATTGAAAAAATTATCAGTCATTATATGTATTAATGAACCTAATATTAATGGATTGTTTAATTTATCTTTATATTCTTCTAAAAACTTATCTACATCATTCTTTGGAGGTTTATTTGGACCTTCAAAGTTGTAATGAGTCTTTGCATGATTAATTACATTAGGTATGTTTTTAACGATTATTCCATTAGTCGCATCAGGTAAAACATTTCCAATAATAAAATCATTGCCTAGTTCAAATTTTTTATTTAATTTATTAGCTAGTGCGATATGAACTCCCCATGATGGCATAAAATCATCTCCTTAAAAAAAATCCACACCCCCTATAAGGACGTGAGGAATGCGTGGTACCACCTTAATTCATGTATTAAACATCTCAATATATAACGGATAAACCGGAACATTCTATTTACTTAAACGTTCAACTCACTTGCTACCTTCACTTGCCTTTCATTAAGAAAAGTTCTCAGCTAATACTTTTCATCTCTTATAATTACTAAACAAATTACTCCTCAAGTTCAAAGTTTTTAAATACCCATATATTATATAATATATTTTTATATTTTACAAGAGTTTTTATAAGCATTGTTTTTATTTAATTTTAAATTTAGGATAAGCATTTTTTATATGTCTATAAAGCCATGAATTTTTTTCCAACCATCGTAACACATTATTACGAACTAACTCTGTATTATCAGACTTTTGATGCTTTATTTCATGTTTTACTTTATTCATAACGTCTAGTGAGACTACGGTATCTATCAAATATATAATTAAAATTATAATAGTCAATATTATTCTAATTATAAAAGGAATCATATTTATTAATTTACAAAAATAAGGATTTATTATATATACAATAATTGTTCCTAAAATTCCAAATGGTATCATTGTTTCTAAACATATTCTACCATTTATATTAAATTTTCTTTTAGAATAATCCCACCATCTAGCATGAAATAATTTTTCCATAAAATAGGATGTTAAATATTCTAAAATTGAGCAAATTAGAATTGATTTTAGAAATACAGCCAAAAAATCATTTGTATCATTGCCTATTAAGAATAATATTCCTAAAACACCATAACCATAAATTGGACAAATAGGTCCAATTAAAAAACCACGATTTACAAATTTTTTTAATTCAAATAGTTTACAAATTACTTCCATTAGCCATCCTAAAAATGAATATGCTATAAACAAAAGGAAATATAGTGTGAAATTTTCCATCAAAAGCCTCCATTTTTATTACATATTTATTATACCACATATTTAAATTCTTTGAAATAAATTGATTTTTATTGTATAATGATTATGGTGAATTTAATGAAGTTTGTTGTGATTAATGCGTGTAGTGATTTAGGATTAGATGTCGATGGTTCAAGTAAAGGACCACTATTAATTAATAAAAAGTTTAAAAATAAAGATGTAATAACAATAGACAAAATAAATATTAAAAAAAGTAAAAGAAAAACTGATTTTAAAAAAAATTTAAAGTATGTAAATATTTTTAATGAAACACTTTATAATAATATCTTAAAAAGTGTAAATGAAAAATTTTTTGTTACTATTGGGGGAGACCACAGCATTTCTATTGCAAGTGCTTTAGGAAGTCAAAAAATAAATAAAAATTTAGGTATTATTTGGATTGATGCACACTTAGACTATAACACTTTTGAAACTACTATTACTGGAAATTTACACGGTTTTCCTCTAGCAGCATTAAATGGCATTTGCCCTAACTTGACTACATTTTATGATGGAAAATATTTTAATCCAAAAAATACAGTTGTTATTGGCTATAGAGCTAATGAACCAAACAAAGAAAAAGAATTAAATAATATTAAAAAAATGGGTGTTACCGTATTTACTTCTGATGATATTAAAAAATACGGAATAGAACATATACTTAATAAAGCAATTAATATTGCCTCTTTTAAATCAAATGGAATTCACGTAAGTTTCGATTTAGATGTTATAGACCCTTTTATTGCACCAGGTGTTTCTATTCCAGAAAAAAATGGTATAGATTTAGATACTACTATTAAATTAGTTAATATATTGAAAAAAAATATCGATAAAATTAAATCATTCGATTTAATGGAATTTAATCCTGATAATGATATAGACAATAAAACTCTTAATATTGCTTTAGAAATACTTAAAAAAATAACAAAATAAATACTTACTTAGTATTTATTTTACGTTTGAATAATTTATTTCAACTTTATAATTAGAATATTCATTTAAATCTATTATAACATTATTAATATAATCTAAACTTTCTACTGTTATACTAATATATGTATTAATGCAATCTAATAATTCACAATTATTTTGTTTATTCATTAAATCAAAATATTTTTGAGCCTGTATATTATATACAGTTTTTTCTTTATTATCTTTATATGTAGTCTTTTCTATAAACTCACTATTTTTTATAAGTTCTTCTATAGTACTATAAGAATATGGTTCAACATTTGTATTTATTTCATCGTGATATATTTTGTTTTCATTTTCAATAGTATAAAGTTTACCATCATAATAATAATCAATGCCATTATAATTAAAAGTAACTTTTAAATCATCATGAATACCATATACTTCTGTAATATTATCATTTTCAGTTATTTTATATGAATAGTTATAACTAGTTATAGTATCATTTTTTTGTGTATCAATTTCTGATTGAGGTTTTACAGTTTTATTTTGTATCAATATAAATACAAACGTAAAAAATAATGCATATATTGCTAAAAGGGTCAGTGACCTTTTTTTTGGGTCTTTTAAACCATCTATTATTTTTTTTATAAATTCCATGATTTAACCTGCTATTTTACCTATTATAGTTTCTTTCATACCATTTAAAAAATCTTTAACACTCATTTTAGACTTACCTTCTGGCTGTATTAAAGTTAACTTTATAACACCATTACTAGTTTTTATGCCTATTCCATTATCATATATTTTCACAATTTCTCCGTTTATCTTTTCTGGAAAATATTCCTCTACTATAGTAGATTCAAATACCTTTATTCTCTTACCGTCTAAAGTAAAATAGGCACCAGGAAAACTATTTAATCCTCTTATTTGATTATATATTTGTGTACTAGTTCTACTAAAATCTATTTTTTCATCTATAGGTTTTATTATAGGAGCAAATGTAACTTTTGATGAATCTTGTGGAATTCTAGTATTCGTACCATTTATTATACTTGGAAGAGTTTCAATTAAAAGTTCACTACCAAGTTTACTTAATTTATCGTGAAGTGTACTTGCAGTATCATTATCTAATATCTCTAGCTCTTTTTGGGCTATTATATCACCATCATCCATACCTTTTGCCATATACATAATTGTTACACCTGTCTTAGAATATCCCTCTAGTATAGCTCTATGTATTGGAGCTCCCCCTCTAAGTTTTGGTAGCAAAGATGCGTGAACGTTAATACAACCTAATCTAGGATAGTTAAGAAGTTCTTCAGGTAAAATTTGACCATAAGCACACGTAATAATTAAATCAGGCTCTAAATCAATTACTTCTTGATATTGTTCTTTTATTTTATCTAACTGTATAACTAAAATATTATGTTTTTCAGCTAAGATTTTTATTGGTGGCTTAGCAATTTTACCACTTCTTCCTACTTGTTTATCTGGTTGCGTTATAACAGCCTTTACATGGTAATTATTAATTAATGCGTTCAATACTGGAACGCTAAAATCAGGTGTACCCATAAAAACTATTCTTAATTCTTTTTTTATTACAATGTCTTCAATATTCATTTTATCACCATCTATATTATACTATATTTTAATACTTTTGTAATCATATTTAAAAATTATTAAAATAAATTCTATATTTTTTAAAGGTATAGCTTTCACAATTGATAATATAATATGTACCCATTTGTTTGCATTTATTATTTTTATTACATGATATAATTTTCAAAGGAGGTAATATGTCAACTGAATTTAAATTATATACTGTAGATAAAAATGAATTATATAGTAGTAAAAGCAAAACAGAAAAAGAATTAATATTACCTGAAATGGTTGAATATGCACTAAAATATGGTAATAAACCTGCAGCAAGATACTTTAATACATACCCTTCTACTGTTAGAAAATGGGTCAAAATATATAAAGAAAAAGGTAAAGAAGGGTTAAAGTTTTAAACCCTTCTTCTTATTCTAAAACGCTTTTTATTTTTGATTTTATTCTCTGTATTGCATTATCTATAGATTTTTGGTCTTTTTCTAATATTTCTGCTATTTCTTTATAATCAAATCCCTCGATTAATAACAAGAATACCTGCTCTTCAAAATTAGCTAAGGTGTTTTTTATTTTTATTATTAAATTTTCTTCTAATTCTAAATTTAATACTTCTTCCTCTGGTGATGGTGAAGTAGATTTAATTATTTTTGATATTACATTATCTTCGTCATCATATGATATTGACTCATTTAATATTTTGTTTTTATTTCTATTGGATGCGACTACTACACTTATTATTTTTCTTTCAATACATTTTCTTGCATAAGTATAAAATAATATGTTTTCTTTTTCTTTATATCTTTCAAGAGCATGATTTAATCCTATCATTCCTTCCTGTATCAAATCACTTTTTTCTAGTCCATTATTCTTACAATATTTGAGCATTTTAGTAGCTATTTTATTAATTAATGGTTCATATTTTTTAATAATTATATTATTTGCATCTTCATTTCCCTCAGAAATATATTCCAAAAGTTCATAGTCATTATAATCATTATAATCCATATCTACTTAACTCCTCTCATTTAATTTACTATTCTTTTAAATGTATTTAAACTATATTCATTATATATGTATATTCTAGGTATCATATAAGGATTATCCCCTACTTTTGCATTTTCATAATTAGTTGTCAGTGCCATAGTATATCCTGCTGCTTTTAATAATTCTATGGACAAATCTGTATACTCCCCAAAAGGGTATGCTAAATACGTAGTCCCATTTAAAATTTCTTTTGATGTCTTTAAATCTTCTAATCCTTTTTCATAATCTATACATTTAAATAAACCACCTTGTCCACCCATACATTTTCCAGTAACATGCATATTATGTGTATGTGAGTGTATTTCAACATAATCAGTTTGTTGTTCTAAAATATTAGGATTCCAAGATGTTACAGCAAATACAGTCGCATTTATTTTATACTTTTCTATTAATGGATATGCAAGTGTGAATACTGAATCATTTCCATCATCTATTGTAATAACAACACTGTTTTCTCTTATTTGAACTTTACCTTTTATATATAATTCTAAATCTTTTAATTTTAAAGTCATAAAATTATTATCAACTAAATATTTTAATTGTTCTTCAAACTTATCAGTTCTAATTGATATTACTGTTGTCATATTTTCATAATTGTTATGTGTATGAAAGAAATGATATAAAAGAACTGGAATACTTTTTGCGTTTGTTTCTTGTGTATTGTTTGATTCTTTTACAGTCACATCGTCCTTTTTTAAATACACTATTTCGTCATTAAATTCCACACCGTAATAATCGTCCTCTTTTATATAAATAGGCAAATCATATCCTATATTTACTTGATATAAAAGGTTAAAATTTTTATCATAAAATGAAGTTTTATCTTTTGTTACACAATTTTCATTAAACACTATATAATTTTTATAGTAATTATCTTTATTATCTAATGATTCAATTTTATCAACATCTTCAAAATATACATAATGGTTATTAAATAATTCTAACTCAAAGTAATCATCATTTTCATCTGTTATAACTTTGTCTTTTAAAGCAATTTTAACATCTTTATTTATTTTTCCTATTACATTGTTATTAGAATCATAAATATTAGTTTCCTTTTTAGTCTTAACATACTTAGAATAACTTTGCTTGATATTCCATATATATTCTAATTTTTTTTGATTAGTTGTGTTTTTATAATTTATAAAAATTATTAATAACACAATTAGAAACATAGCAACAATCAATATTAACGGTATCTTTTTTTTCAATATTATTCTCCTTTATATTCTTTGTTTTATAGCTTCAAATATAATTATTCCAGTAGCTACTGATGCATTTAAACTATTTACTTTACCACGCATCTTAATACTTGCAATAAAGTCACAATTTTCTTTAACAAGTCTTGACATCCCACTACCTTCATTTCCACATATTATAACTGTTTTACCTTTATAATCTAAAGATTTATAGTCTGTTCCATCCATATCTGTTCCAAATATCCAAAAACCTTTATCTTTTAAAAGTTTAATAGTATTTACAAGATTTTTAACACGCACTATTTTCATGTTTTCAGTAGTGCCTACACTAGTTTTTATAACTGTTGGATTTACTTCTACTTGTCTATCAAAAGGTATTATAATACCATCTACTCCTGCTGCTTCACAGGTTCTTATAATAGCTCCAAAGTTATGAGGGTCTTCTAGGTGGTCTAACATTATTATCAACGAATCTTCTTTATTTATTATTTCATCAATCTGTGCATATTCATAGTCTTCTACTTTAAGTATTATACCTTGGTGAAGTGAATTTACTTTTTTATCCATATCTATTTTAGATAACACTTGATAACTTATATTTTTATTTTTTATTTTACTTAATAACTCTTTATCATTAAAGTTATTTTGTATAAATGCTTTTTCTATTTTTTTATTACTATTTAAATATTCTAAAGCAACATTTTTACCGTATATATACATATATCCTCCATTTATATAAAGATTATACCATTTATTTTAATATTTTTAAACAATTTTATTTAGTATATAATCCATTATTTCATCTATTCTTTTTATATTATTTTCATAGTAAAGATAACCTATTAATGCTTCAAGTCCAGTTGCATACTTATAGGTTTGAATATCACAGTTTTTAGGTTTATGATTGTTTTTATGATTTCTCGCACATTTAACTATATTTAACTCTTCTAAAGTTAAAAAGTTATTATCTATCATATCTTTTAAAATACTAGCTTGTCCTTTCGCACTTACATATTTAATAGCTTCACTTTGAAGAGTATTTACTTTAGATATACCTTTATCTATTAGATATTTTCTTATATAAGTCTCATAAATTGAATCGCCTAGATAGGCTAAAACTAACATATTCTTATTCATATCTATCAAACGTAATTCCTTTTATTATACCACTTTTTATATCATTCATAACTATACTATATACTTTATCATAATCAACTAATCCACCTTTTATAAGACATCCTCTTTTTTTACCTATTAAATCTAAGGTAAGTTCTATATCACTATCTACACTATCTATTCCATATCTATCTTTTAGTATATTATTATAGTATTTATCTAAAGTATTTAGTATATATATAACTACTTTATCAAGTGGCAAAATATTCTCTTTTATAGCAGTTAAACTAGCAAGATTAAAAGCAACAGTATCACTGTCTAATTTAGGCCAAAGTATACCTGGAGTATCCATTAGTTCTATATCGTTATTTACTCTAATCCAATTTAAATTTTTAGTAATACCTGGAGTATTTCCAACATTAACTACTTTTTTACCTGCAAGTCTATTTATTAGTGTACTTTTACCTACATTAGGAATACCTACTACTAAAACTCTAGTTTTTCTTTTTGTCATTCCCTTTTCTATTCTTTTTTTATTTTCTTCTTCCATTAATTTATTTGTTAAGTTTATTAAATTATTTAAATTATTATTGCTTTCTAAATTAAGTCCAATCACACTGTATCCTAAAGACTCATAATATTTAATCCACTTATTTGTTTCATTCATATCACATAAGTCTATCTTAGTCATTATAAGTATTCTTTTCTTGTTTTTAAGTAATCCATCTATATCTTTTATTTTAGATGAATAAGGCATTCTTGCATCTATAAGTTCATATACTACATCTATTAAGTTTAAGTTTTCACTTATAAGTCTTTTAGTTTTAGCCATGTGTCCTGGATACCAATTTATATTTGTTTTATTTTCATTCATTTTCTTTACCTTCTTCTTTTGCTAATTCATACAATTCTTTTTCATCTTTTATTATTTTAATCAATTCTTCTTTAGATGGCAAATAGGTTAAATATTTTGATGCATATACATTTTTCAC
>CANRDA010000020.1 GCA_947629285.1 uncultured Bacilli bacterium | reverse complement strand
AAAAAAATAGATTTTTTTTCATTTCCATAAATTTTATCTATTTTTTCATTTTATTTATTTTTACTCTTTTTTACTGTCTATATATTTTTCGCCATTTCCAATGTGCAATTTAACAAGTATTGCTATATTAAGATAAATTAGTAATCCAACAAAACATATCCAACCTAATATTGGTATTATTAAAAGAATAATCCATATATAAGGAGATAAATAAGCTTCACTACCCTTTACACCTAATTTACAGGCAGTCTTTGTTGTAATATCTATATTAAATACCATTACCATTACAGAAAATGGAATGATTAATATAAGACCTATTACCCATATATACCACTTTTTATACCAAGCGTTTTTGTCATATACATTAAGTAAGGCGCCAAGTACTATACTAGATGAACCTCCAGAAAATAATAGTAATAAAAGCCATATCCACCAGTTTTCTTTTTTTAATAAATACATATCATCACCTTTATAATTGTATCAAATTTTAGTTTATTCTTCAATAAGGTTTGATAAAAATTTGAAGGTACTTTCAACACTATTTTTAACAACATTACTTATTCCATCGGATAAGTTACTAGCGAGTTTAGAAAGTTTATTATCGTATTTTTTATCTTCTTTTACTAAGTAATCGTTTAAATCTACTTCTTTCCCACTTGCAACATCGCTTTCAAACTTTTTTATTTGCTCTTCTGTAAGTGCGGTTTTCTTATGATTTTTATATTCGTAATACCCTGCCATCTCTGAAAAATATACAACTAAGAAACTAATAAAGAATATCATAAATATAATGTTGAATATATTGTTATTTTTCTTCTTTTTCATTTAAATATTCCTCTAGTACTTTAGCAATTATATCTGTTGTATTATTAATTTCATCTATATTATTTTCATTCCCACCTAGTTCAATTAGTATTACGTTTTCTTTTAAATCTTGATTATAAACGCCGTTAACTCCAGCCCCTTGTTTTTTCATAATACCTCGTGAAAGTGTTGGATATTTTTCATCGATTATGTTGTTTATTTTAGTTACTATATCCAAATTCTTTTGATAGTTTTCATTTTCAAGTCCTATTACGAATAATACTTTCGCACAGTCTTTGCCATCTATATTTGTGTATGTTGCTTTATGGGTTGCCGCATCACGGTGGAGGTCTATAAATAGTTCTATATCTTTATATTTATCCATTGCTTCAGTTAAAAACTTACGACTTGCTATGTAACTGCCTGCATGATTTAAGTTGTTCTCTTTCATGTAAGATAATATATCGCTTTCTTCTACAATAGTATTTATACCTATATTTTCTAACTTTTCTTCTAACATATGAGATGCCATAAGAATATCAGGAACTATATTGTGGTTTTCTAAATATTCCATAGAATATGTCTCACCTTGATGTGAACTATATATGTATATTCTATTTTTCTTAGGTTCTTTATATGAAAAACTTATAATCTCATTATTACTAATTTTATTATTACTATAATCCAATTCACCTTTAAGTATCTCAACTGGATTATTAAATATATTTTCTTTCAAATAACCTATTATTTTATCATAAACACTTTTATTTTCTACATTATCAATGGAATATTTATTCTCTGAATTAAACACAAGCTCTATTATATTTTCATTTGATAGTGATATTCTTACTTTACCTAGACAATAATTTATTAAATATATACTAATTATTAATAAAAAAGGTATAATAACTAACTTATATTTAAATTTCTTTTTTGCTTTGAATCTTTTTTTCATATAATCACCAACATTAATATATAATAGAGTGTAGTTAATAAATGTCGAAAAAAAGAAATGATAAGCAATTTCTTGCATTCACTATCATTTCCATATACTAGTTTCCTAGTACAGTAAAGTATATGCGAGTTAAAATATAATATGTTGACTTTTAAAAGAATTATGGTAAAATAATTAACTAGAAATTTTTAGAGGTGAGAATAATGTTTAAAGAATACTTAGATAAATTTAAGAGTGGCACTAAAACAATGTTTAAAGAATTCTTTAATAAAGAAACCAATAAAAAACAAAGAGCAAATATGTGGAGTTTTATGAGACTTATCATTCCAATAATTACGCTTATACTATCAATTATATCAATTATTACAAATACTATGCCACTATTAATTGCTTCATGTCTAATAGCTGGATTTGGGGCAATTACAGACCACTTTGATGGAAAGAGTGCTAGAAAATATAAAAGTGAAAGTGAATATGGAAAAGTACTTGATCAAGTTACAGATAAATATTATGCTGGAGTTATAGGAATAAACTTATCTTTATTAAATCCTTTGTATTTAATTGTTTTGCTTGGGGAAGCAATTATCGGGGCAGTTAATGTATCATATAAATTAAAATATAAAGATATGGAAGGTAAAAGTTCTATTGTAGGTAAATTTAAACAGTGGCCACTTTATATAACTCTTGCTTTAGGATATCTATCAACTATAAATTCTGTTTTGTTAAGTATTGCAAATATATCAGTAATAATAACTTTTTTAGTTCAAATACTTACTGCTATAACTTATATAAAACAAAATAGTGAAGAAGTTAAAAAACTTAAAAATAATATTAATGAAAAAACTATTTTAACTGAAGTAGAAGATGAAAATAAGCGCAGTAAAGAATTAGTATTAGAAAAGACAAATAGTAATAATACTGTTAATAATACTATGTCTAGGAAAGAACAATATCAAAAACTAAGAGATGTATTAAATCAAGTATTGATTAAAGAGAGTAAATTACATAATAAATCAAAAACTTTAGTATTAAAAAAAGAAAATGACAAATAGTCATTTTTTTAACTAACTAAAATATTCCCAATAAATTCTGCAAAGTTATATAATGTATCTTTTATAAAATATAATTTATCTTTGAAAAAGTTAGTTTTTCCATTCTTATTATCTATTGTAATAATAAATCCGTTTTTATAATCGGTTACATCTACCTCGACATTATATCTTTTATATTTCTTTATTAAGAAATCTTTATCTACTTTGTTTGAAGAATATATATAAATTGTATTATTATTTAAATATATAGTATCTTTAATTAGATATTTATAATAATCCATAACATCTTCCATATTACATATGATATAATCTACTGATTTTTTATTGATATACTTTCTAAGTTTTTTAATATTGATAGTCTTACCCTTATTAGTAGTTCTTTTTTTAGATTTACTAAATATTCCATTACCTTTATTAGAGTTAATAGAATAAAGATTTACTCTATTATTTTTGTTAAAAGTATTAACAAGTTCATCATTTATACTTATTACAAGTACATTACCTTCTAATTTTTTTATAATATCTTCTAGTTTTTTAAACATTATCATCACCTACTATATCGTTTATTATGAAACTTGCACATAAAAGTCCAGCAGTTGCAGGAACAAAAGAATTAGATGGAATAGTTTTATCTACTTTAACATATGGTTTCTCATCACTTGATACAACCATTACCTTTCCTTTGATGTGCTCACTCACAACCATTTTTCTAACTATTTTAGCAAGAGGGTCATATGATGTTTTTCTTATATCCATTATCTTTAATCTAGTTGGGTCCATTTTGTTTCCTGTACCCATAGAAGATATAAGTTTTATACCTTTTCTTTTACATATTCTAATAAGTTCTAGTTTTACACATACACTATCACATGCATCAACTACATAATCATAAGTATCATTAAATAAATCGTTTATATTATCCAAGGTTATAAGACTAGTTATCTTTTTTATTTTACAGTTTGGATTTATACTAAGAATTCTTTTTTCTATTTCATCAGTTTTATATTTACCAATATTATCTTGATATGTCATAAGTTGTCTATTTAAGTTTGAAAGAGATATTTTATCATTATCTACGATAGTTATATTTTCTATACCACTTCTAATAAGTACTTCAACCGCATAACTTCCTACCCCACCAAGTCCTATTACAAGTACCTTTGTTTTATTTATAAGATTTATTTTATCTTTAATTAATAGTTCTAATCTTTCAAACATGTTTCTCACCACTAAAATTGTATCAAATAATTTATATTAAATCAAATATAGAAAAAAAGAAGAATATCTTCTTAAGAACCATTTAGTTTATTACCTAAATATTCAAAGTAATTTGATTTAATCGCACTTTTAGATATATTTATCTTTGTACTTATTAAATCATTAATCTTCTTTATTTCATCATCAGTATATTTATATTCTTCAGTTATATATGAAAGTTTCATTTTGTTTGAATCATAAAAGGCATAAGGACTTTGCCATGAACCATCAGGGAATACTGCAATGTTAGAATAGTTATCGTCAAATAAATCCTCACCTAAATATAGTCTTGGGTCATAATCTAAATCAAATAGATTTGCAAGTGTTGGAAATATATTCATATATGTTGTATATTCATCAAACTTTTTAGGTTCTAATTCACTATTGTATATTATAAATGGGGTTCTATCTACTTCACTATTTACTGATATATCATAGTCAAACATAGGCTGTAATATATTATTTGCAAGTCCATATGGATAATGGTCTCCAAACATAACTATTACTGTATCATCTAACTTGCCATCATTCTCTAGTTTTTCAAGCAATAATGCGAGTGCTTGGTCTAATACTTTCATTTTAGACATATATCTTTTTAAATATGTATGTACATTTAAATCTTTAAAATCGTCTAAGTACATATCACCATAAGTAGATGACCTATAATATGGCTGGTGTGTTGTTACGGTAGTTAAAAGTACTGCAAAATTATCTTCTTTACTAAATATATCGTAAGACTTTTCTATAAATGATACATCACTAGGCCATTCTTTATATTCGTTACTGTATTCTATACCTAAATCAACAACACCGTAATATGTGCTTCCTAAATTAGGATGTATTATATGTCTATCGTAGTAGTAATCTGTATAATCGTGGAATGAAAGAGGTGTATATCCATTATTCTTGAATACATTAAATAAACTCTCATAATATGTATTATCTCTATATACATTAGCAGAACACATAGTATTTATAGCATATATACTTGTAAGTGCGCTAAACTCATTATTTCCAGTTGCGCAACTACTTCTTGGAGAATAGTTATTAGTCCATGCCCAACCTTCGTTATAAAGCTTGTATAGTGTTGGAAAATACTCTTCGTTAGTTACAGCAATATTATTTACTGATTCCATCATTATAAGTATTAAATTCTTACCTTCAAATAGACCAGTATAATCATTTGTTGGAGTAATATTTCTTGAAATAAAATAGTTATTTAAATCATTATATGTACTATTTTCTTCACTAGAAATAACATCTTCCCATTTAGAATCATCTATTTTTCTTTCTTTAACTTTATCTACTTCTATTTTATCTTCTACTGTGTAGTTGATATCTACATCATAATCTATTCCAAGTATGTAGTTTTTAACATCAAGTATTCCAAATGTAGAAACACCAAACTGATTTATAGCAATACTTTGTACTGCAGGACTTTTAAATAGTTCTTTGTTTTCAATAGATTGGTATTTATTTTGCATAAAGCCTATTAAAAGTGTACTATAATAAATTCCACATAATATTACAAGTACTGATATATTATAAATAAATTTAGGATTATCAAATTTATATTTTTCTACTTTAATTTTTTTATCTATAAATATGTAATATACTATTAAAAGTATAAATGGAATTAATATTAAATAAAACTTAATATTAAAACTCATGAAATAATCGTTTATATAATCAGTTACTTTACCTAGTTGACTAGATGTATTAACTGATACATAATTACCTATAAAATTGTTAAATCCGAGTTGTAACATAGCATAAACACTAACCGTTAGAGATATTAATATAATTATAGTTCTATTAATCCAATTATGTTTAATAAAGTTTAGTATTAAACTTACTACATAACCAATAATTAAAGAGCTTATAAATATTCTAAGTATTGTATAATCGAAACTAAATGTATTACCTAGTATTTTAAATAATATCTCTACAATAAATATAAAAAGTGTTAGTACAGTCATGTTTTTAAACTGTTTAGTTTTAATTATCTTTTTTAACTTCTCTTTCATATCAACCAAAACTCCTATTATTTAAATCTCTACTCTCTTTAGAGTATACACATCCGCAGTAAGATTGTCTATACAAGTTATATATTTTAGATAGTTCTAATGACCTTTTATAACCGTTTTTCTTTTTAAAATCTGCATATAAATATTTAATGTTATATTTATCTTCTAATAGTTTACCTATTTCATTTATATAATTAGAATCTTTATAAGGACTAATAGATAAAGTAGTTGTAAAATAGTCATAGTCATGGTTTTTAGCATACATAGATGCTTTTTCCATTCTAAATTTATAGCAGTTGTAGCACCTCTTACTTCTTTCACCTAAGTTTTCTAATCCTTTAACGCTGTTATAATAATCTAATGGGTTATAATCTTCTTCTACAAATTTGATTTCATTTTTAGGTTTATATTCACTTAAAAACTTTTTTAATTCATTAATTCTTCTATTATATTCTTCAAAGGGATATATATTTGGATTATAATAGTATACTGTTATTTTAAAATATTCGCTTAAATATTCAAGTACATATGAGGAACAAGGTGCACAACAGGCGTGTAATAAAAGTGTAGGTGTTTGTTCTTCTTTCTTTATTTTTTCTAATATTTCATCCAATACTTTTTGATAATTCATATTTCACCAAAGTATAAAAAGCACATACGTGCCTTTTAACAAGAGAAATCAGAAGAACAAGTCTCACTTTTCATCTCAAGTATATAATCCTCATAAATTGAATATAGTTCTTCGTACTGCTCTTTAGTTAACTCGTCATATCCACTTTCTTGACTCTCTACTGTTGAAACGTGTAATCCTATAACTTTACCATCTTTAACGAATATAACTGTTGGAGCATATATTCTCTTCTCCCCTGTTTCATACGTCTTACCTTCAAAAGAAATAACATAATCTGTTAAATGCTCATCAAGTGCATCCATTAATTTGAAATATCCATCTTCGCCTTTAATCTCTTTACCTTCATCATCTAACTCATAAGTAAGTTTTCCATCTTCTACTACATAAGAATCTCTTACAGTTAATATGTTTTTATAGTATAGTGTATCAATATTATTATCTTTTAATACATCAAATAGTACTGGTAGTGCGGTTCTGCACCAAGGACATGGAGGAAATCCTAAATAAATCACACCTGTTTTATTCTTTATAACATCTATTAATTCATCATAATCTGCATATTTTACAGGATTATCTTCATCAATTTCAAGAAGTTTATATTCTTGAAAGTTTTGATTTTTCTCTCCATTTAATTCTTCATATTCTTCTTTAAACTTTAAAGCATCGCTATTAGTATCTTTATTATTAACTATTTTTACGTATGCAAGTACAGCAAGTACTGCACATAAAATAACACCTATAGGTATTAATATTTTATATAAATTATCTTTTTTCACATAATCACTTCCTAGATAATTATAACATATATTTTAAAAATTGTGTAGAAAATTATACAAATTGTAAAAAATTGTAACATTAAATTTATATTTAGTGTGTCATTAATTTTAGTTTATAAATATTATATCTAAATTCAATAATAAATAAAAATAGTATTTATTAGTTTATAAATACTACTTTGCTTCAAATTATTATTCGTTTGTTTCAACAAATGTAAGAGAATCTTTTTGTACTGTTATAACAGGACGAATACCTTCTTTAACATCAGATACAGTACCCCAATTAGATAGACAACCACCATAATTATGGTCATCTCCTTCATATCCATCACCAATATAATAAATATTACTTGAATCACTATAAGAAGAGGTCCAATATCCATCTGCATTACCAGTCGCACTATTCAAACAGCCAAACTTTTTACACTCTTTAGATGTTCTATCATATAACCATCCATATTTAGAAGAATCACTATCTAAACATCTTCTTCCATTGTTTCCTGCTATTTCCATAAATTCTTCTGAAGTGAATAATCTTGCATTCAAGCTCTTATCCCAATAGATAGTATCTTCTTTTAATACTTTTTCGGCAGTTAAAGCACCTTTATCAGTTGGTGGAGCAGTTCTTCCATCTGGATATGTTGTAATATCTTCTTTTAATCCTCCAGCCTCTAAGTAATCTTCTTCTAATATCCAATTAGCTAAATTTGTTGTATTGTGGTCTAATATCATTGTATAAGAATTATCATCTTCTTTATAAGCATACCATTTCATACATCCACTTTTAATTTCATCATCACTTTTTACATCACTTTCAGTACATTTTTTATTTAAATTTGTTGGGTCTAAATATACTATTTTTTTTACTCCTGTATAACCTGGATCAAGTGGTGGGTTAACTGCTATAGGTTTATTATCATTGTTAGTTTCTTTATCATTTGTTTTTGATGATGTACCACAACCAGTTATTATTAAAGTTAAAATCATAATTAAACTTAAATATTTTGTTTTTTTCATTTATATCTTCCTTTCCTTATTCATCACTAATAACTGCTTTTATTCTTCTAACTCCAGCACTACTAGCTTCTTCCTTAATTATTTTAAATTTACCTATTTCACTAGTGTTTTTAACGTGAGGTCCTCCACATAGTTCTTTAGATATATCGCCTATACTATAAACTGTAACTATATCAGGATATTTTTCTATAAACATACACTCAGCACCTGATTTAATCGCATCTTCTTTATTCATCTCAGTACACTTAACATCGATAGAATCATTAATCCATTTATTAACTAACTGTTCTACTTTAGCTTTTTCTTCATCAGTTAGTTTATGGTCACAGGAGAAGTCAAAACGCATTCTATCTACTGTTATATTACTACCTTTTTGGTGAACATCACTACCTACTACTTGTTTTAGTGCGGCATTAAGTAGATGTGTTGCTGTATGATATTTAGTCTCTATCTCACTATTTCCAGCAAGACCACCTTTAAACTTTCCTTGAGATGCAGTCCTAGATTTTTCTTGGTGTTCTCTAAACTTATCCTTGAAACCTAAAGTATCTACTTTTAAATTTCTTTCACTTGCAAGTTCTTCTGTAAGTTCTATTGGAAATCCATAAGTATCATATAGTTTGAACGCTAAATCTTTATTTATTGTATCGCTATTTAAACTATTTACAATCTTATCGAATTCTTTTATTCCTTTTTCTAAGGTTTTATTAAATTTTTCTTTTTCATTTTTTAATACTTCATATACTACTTGTTCATTATCACTTAATTCTTTATAGTATTTTTTGTATTTATCGATTATTAAACTAGCAATCCTTTTCTCCCAATCACTATTTATATCTATATTGAGTTTAAAGGCATGTCTAATTGCTCTTCTTATAAGTCTTCTAAGTATGTATCCTTGGTCTGTATTAGATGGTTTAATTCCTGCATAATCACTAGATATAAATACTGCAGTTCTAATATGGTCAGCCATTATTCTCATACTTTTTGGATTATCTTCGTATTTAACATTAGATATCTCTGATATTAAATCTATTACATCCTTCCATATACTAGATAAATAGTTATCGTTTACTCCTTCAAGTATAGCTGTTGTTCTTTCAACACCCATACCTGTATCTACATTCTTTTTAGGTAAAAATGAAATACTTCCATCCGCACTCTTATTATATTCCATAAATACATTATTCCATATCTCTACCCATCTATCATCACTTGGATCAAATACTTCTGGTATTTCATCATTACTTCTAAAATAAAATATCTCGGTATCAGAACCACATGGACCTGTTTCTCCTGCTATCCAAAAGTTATCATCTTCTGTTTTAGCAATTCTTTTTTCACTTATTCCTAAACTTAACCATTTATCAAAACTAACTTTATCAAATGGAATATCTTTATTTCCAGCAAATACTGTTACAGCAAGTCTTTCTTTAGGAATATTTAATGTTTTAGTTAAAAAGTTAAAACTCCAAGTAATACTTTCATCTTTAAAGTAATCTCCTAAACTCCAGTTACCTAACATTTCAAAGAAAGTATGGTGTGTTGTATCTCCTACCTCATCTAAATCGTTAGTTCTAATACATTTTTGATAATCACAAAGCCTTGTACCATATGGATGAGGTTGTCCCGTTAAATAAGGAATTAATGGTTGCATTCCAGCAGTATTAAATAAAACACTAGGGTCATTTTCAGGTACTACTGGTGCGCTTGGAATTTGTTTATGACCTAAATTTACGAAATAATCTATATATAAATCTTTTAAATTCATACTTCCTCCTCTATTACTTTTCTCATTTTCTCTACTACTTCATCTATTGTTAAATTAGTAGAATCAATATATATTGAATCTTTAGTTCTAGTTAAACTGCCAACCTTTTTATGTGTATCGTTGTAATCTCTTTTTTCTATATTACTTTTAATCTCTTCTAAAGATACATCCATACCCTTTTCCTTATTTTCTTTATATCTTCTTAAAGCTCGTTCTTCTAGTGTAGCATCTAAGTAAAATTTATATGTTGCATTAGGAAATACTACAGTAGTAATATCTCTACCTTCCATAATTACATCTTTATCACTTGCCATTTTTCTTTGCATATCAACTAATATTTCTCTTAATTTTACTATACTAGATATTGGAGATACTATTTTAGTTACTTCCATAGTGCGTATCTCACTACTTACATCAACACCGTTTAAGTAAGTTTTGCCATCTATAAAGTCTATTTTAGAATCACGAGCAAGACTTACTATTTTATCTTCATCAGTTATATCTATATTGTTTTTCAAAGTCAAATAAGCGATTGCTCTATACATCGCTCCTGTATCTATATAAACTAAATTACACTTCTTTGAAAGTATTTTGGCAACAGTGCCTTTACCACTTCCAGCAGGACCATCTATTGCAACTATTTTTTGTCTACTCATATTTACCTCTTAAAATCCCTTCTACTTGTTTTTTTAAATCTTCTTTAGAACCATTATTTTCTATTATATAGTCAAAGTATTTATAATTATCCAAATCAGTCTCTGTTATATGATTCTTTTGACTTGTAGTTAGATTATTTTCATCTTTACTTTTAACTCTTATAAATGTAGAATCATAAGAACTATTCTTTAAAGATTCTATTTCATCTATAAGTCTTGCATCGTTAACGATTATTATATCATAAAAGTAAGAAAATACTTCAATATCTTCTTTAATTCTTCTAATAAATAGTTTATCGTCTATTTTATTTTTAATAAGTTCTATACCTAGTTGTTGTAAAAGTTCTCTAGGTTTAGTTTCTTCATCGCCATTCCAAGAACTAACTCTTTTAGCATAATCTTTTATATAATGTCCAAAAGAAATGATAATTGATTTTTTATCTTTATAATAATCACTTATTATTTTAGAAACTTCTCCTTTACCACTCCTAGCTTTACCAGATATTATAAATATTTTAGGGTCTCTTTTTATAAATTCCATACTGCCTCCTATTTAAAATTAAGCAAATCATATTTATCGTCAAAGTATTTTAATATTACTTTTAATACTCCTATTATAGGCGTTGATAAAAGCATACCAACTATACCAAAGAAATGTCCAAATATAAGTAATCCTATTATTATTGTTACTGGATTTAATTTAGTAGTTTTACTTATTATTAGAGTTTGTAATACATTTCCTTCTATCATTTGTATAACTACAACAGCTATTAAAATTGCAATACCTATACCAGTGCTCTGTGAAAAACCTACTATTACTGCTGGAATACCACCTATATATGGTCCAGCATATGGAATTACATTAGTAAGACCACAGAAAAGTCCAAAGAGTACTGGAGCCTTTAGTCCTATTAAAGCAAATGCAATAGTAGATACTACAAATACTATAAACGCATCTATTAAAGCTCCATTTACATAACTTCTTAAAGATTGATTTATCTTTTGTGATAATTCACTAGTTCCTCTTCTAAATTTTTTAGGGATTAAATCTAAAAGTGTTGAACCTATATTATTACAACTAAGTAGTAAGAAAAATCCAATCACAAGTCCTACTATAAATGTACCAATAGATGATATTAGTGTAGTCGCACCACTTATTATCATTGATGGAAGTGATGTTTGTAAACCATTTGAAAATTCATCTAATTTAGAAAATAAATTACTTTCTATAGATTCTATATTTATAGTAGTTGAATCTATGTTTCTAAATAAGTTTTCTGCCCAATTTTTTAAATCTGAAAATATATTAGGTATATTTGATACTAAATCAAGTGCCTGATTATATAAAAGAGGTATTATTGCTTGTATTAATAAGATTATGCAACCTACAAGTATTACATAAGATAGCAAGCATCCAAGTCCCCTTCTAACTTTTTTAGCCTCAAGCCACTTAACAAAAGGATTTAAAAGCCATGCGACTATTATTCCAATAAATAGTGGAGTTAATATTTTTAATATAGTTAAAATGATGTGTAATATATGAAGCTCTTTTATAATTTTTAAAAGTATATATACACCTATTACTATCAAAATTAAATAAAATATTTTAAGTATTTTTTTAGATGTACCAATTACTTCATTTAAAGAATCTTTATCTATATTTTTATTCATATAATCACCTAATTAATTATACCATATTATATGTTAAAATAAAAGAAAAAAGTTCATTGAACTTTATACTGACATGAGCTCTGTTTCTTTTTCTTTAAACTTTTCATCAACTATCTTATTATATTTATTTATAAGGTCTTGAACATCTTCTTCGCCATTTCTTTTTTCATCTTCAGTTGCTTCTAATTTTTTAATATCGTTATTAGCATCTTGTCTAATATTTCTTAAAACTATTTTACAGTCTTCTGCATATTCTTTTGCTTGTTTAACATACCCTCTTCTTGTATCTTCTGTAAGGGCAGGAATATTAAGTATAATCATCTCTCCGTTATTATTAGGCGTAAGTCCTATATTAGATTCATATATTGCTTTCTCACAAGCACCTAGGCTACTTTTATCATAAGGTTTAATACATAGTTGTCTTGCCTCAGGTATACTAATTGTTGCAAGTTGTTTTATTGGAG
>CANRDA010000019.1 GCA_947629285.1 uncultured Bacilli bacterium | reverse complement strand
TGATTATGATGTTAAAAAAATTAAAGATTTAATTACTGATTTAGAAAATCAATTAAGTGAAAATGAAAGTATTAAAAAAGCAAACGAAATTTTAACAGGAAAAATAAAATCTCAGGAATTAAATACTTTTTTATCAAAAAACCAATGGATTATTCCAATGATTAAAGATTTAGATTTGTTAAAAAGAGAATATTGGCATTATATATTAAGTACATATGATATTAAAACTGCTGTTGAAGACTATATAAATAACTATAATAAAAATAAAGAGATTATTAATGAAATTATTAAGAGAACAAATGATTTGGAAAATTATAAAAAATGGAATGCTGCTGTAAATGAATTTAATAGTAAATTTATAAATATGCCATTCGAATTAGAAGTAAATAACATTAGTGATGTTATATTAAAAAATAGTGCTTGTTCTTTAAATTATAAATTTAAAGATAATGAAAATATTAGTGATAATTTAGATAAGAACTTGTTAAAAGATAACTTAAGTAATGGTGAAAGAAAAGCATTTAATATACTTAATCTCATATTTGAGATACAATATAGAAAAGAAAATAATATAGAAACAATATTTATTTTAGATGATATTGCAGATTCTTTTGACTATAAAAATAAATACGCAATAATAGAATTATTAAACGAACTAAATAATAATAAACTATTTCACTTAATTATTTTAACTCATAATTTTGATTTTTATAGAGCTTGCGCTAACAGGCTAAAAATTAAAACATTGACAGTATTAAAAGATAGTGAAATTAGTTTGATTAACTTTTATTTTAAAAAAAATATATTTTCTTATTTTAAAGATAACATTACTGACTCTAAGTTTTTTATTGCTTCTATTCCTTTTGTAAGAAATATAATTGAAATGACTATTGGAAATAATGATAATGATTATTTACTTCTCACAAGCTGTTTACATTATAAAAAAAATACAGAATTAATTACAATATCGCAAATAAATAATATATTTAAAAATCATATTAATTCAAATTCATTTGTAAATTCTTCTAAATATATAGATCTGCTATTTGACGTCGCTGATAATATAACAAAAGGAACAACTGAAATAGAATTACATAACAAATTAATTTTATCAATTGCTATAAGATTATTATTCGAAAAAAAGTTATTTTATAAGTTTAATGATTGGAGTATAATTGATAGTTTTTCAGATAATCAAACTTATAAATTAATAGATTATTGTATTAACAATAATTTACTTACTGACGAAGAAATAAGCATATCTGAAAAAGTAAAAATTATGGTATCTGAAAATATTCATGTTAATGCATTTATGTATGAGCCAATAATAGATATGAGTGATGACGAATTAATAAATTTATATAAAATAATAAAAAAATGTAAATAAATATTAAATATATGTTATAATGTTAAGTATTTTATGGCACATTTTTAGTAAAAAAATGTGCTATAAAATTATTGTACCAAATTTCTAACGAAGCAAAAGAATAAGGGGAAAGTATTAATTGCTTTATATTAAAAATTTTTCATAAATAATATTGTATTATATAAATTATTGTTTGATATTGCCAAAAACAATGAAATTTGAATATAGTGACCCCTTACCCCTAAAGTATGGAATCCTGAATGTAATTACTATAATTGTGGTATATGGGTTCGTTTTGCATTATAGTTAAAAAAGTAGTTAAAGTTAACCGAACCACATTTACTACATTTAAATTCATGAAATTTTCTAGTTATTGAAGAAATAAATTCATTATCTAAAATTTTAGAAATAAGTAATCTGTATAATTTAATATTATTCTTTTTATTTCTATTTGAAAGTATTCCATAATGTTTAATTTTAGTAAAATTGTCAGGTAGTACATGCATAAGAAATCTTCTAATAAATTCTAATGCAGATATAGTCATTTCTTTAATTTTAGAATTATCTTTATAGTCTTTATATTCAAAGGTAACCAAATCATTTTCAACTTTTTTAATTCTTTCATTAGAAATGGCTACTCTAAAAGAATATCTTCCAACATATTCAACAACATTTTCAGGATTACCTTTAGGAGGTTCAATATAAGTAATCCAAGTTTTGTTATAAAGTGGTTCAAGAAATTTGTTAAAATGTTTAATGTTATTGATGTTGTCGTTTAAAGATAAATTATCAAATTCATGTTTTAAATAATATAGAAATTTCTTTTTAAATAAAGAACCTAAAACTTGAACTTTAACTAGATAGTCATTATTGCAAGAAATCCATTTATTATTTTTAAGCCCACCTCCAGTAACAATAGAGTGAATATGTGGATGCATTTCCATAGTTTGACCCCAAGTATGAAGAATAGAAGTAATCCCAACTTTAGCGCCTAACCATTTAGGAGCATTAGCCAAAGTAAGAATAGATTCACTAGTAGCCCTAAACAAAATGTTGTAACAAATTTTAGGGTTATTCATAAATATATCATTTAATTCATAAGGAACAGTAGTAATAATATGAAAATATTTAGAATCAAGTAAATAACTAGATTCATTTTTAATCCATTTTTCTCTAGCATAATTTTGACACATAGGACAATGCCTATTACGGCAGGAATTATATCCAAAATATTCCTCACCGCATTCCTCACAAATACAAACATGATAACCAAGGTTTTCCGTTTGACAATTTCTAATCGCATTAAAAACATTCCATTGCTCTTTAGATAATTTGTATTTTTTAGTATATTCATTACCATAATTAATAAATATATCCTGGATAGTATATTTAGACATACTTAACTCCATCAGAACCATTAAAACTTTGAGATAAATGAATATAAATAGTAGTAGTATTAATATTAGAATGACCAAGCATAGATTGTAATTTAAGAAGTGAGCCACCATTTAATAAATAATAAGTAGCAAAAGAATGTCTTAAAGAATGAAAAGAAATATTATCATCTAAATTATATAAATCTTTAATAGTAGAAAAACAATTAATAATAGTTTTTTCATTCATAAAAGGTTTGTTATTAGAACCTTTAAAGATATATCCAGATTTAATGTTGTTTTTAATACAATAAGCGCGTAAAGCCTTAATAACAATATTAGGTAAAATAGTAAATCTTTCTTTAGCGCCCTTACCTAAAACCTTAAGTCTATTTTGTTTAACAAAAACATCTTCAACTTTAATTCGAGCAACTTCACTTACACGCAGACCACAGAAGAATCCAAGTAAAAGCCAACATTTATGTTTAAGAAATTTTTGATCATTAACAATTTTAGCAAAAAGATCTATAGATAAAATAGTGGGTAACTTTTTAGTTAACTTAGAAGTAGGTAATAAAATTCTATTAAGAGAAACATTAAAGCAAAGAATATAAAGTAGTCTAATAGAACAAACAGCAAGATTATAAGAACATTTGCATTTATTAGGAATAAGGTATTCATGATTAAGGAAATCAATAATATCATTTTCTTTTAAAGATGCAATATTGACATTAGAATCATAGAACTTAAAGAATCTATTTAAGACGCTTTTATAATTAACAAAAGTTTTATCACTCCTTCCTCTTAAGATTAAATTTTGTTGGATTTTATCAATCCAAATTTTTTGATTTTCATCAGTATTCATAAAAAAACTCCCTTCATTTATCAAAGAGAGACATAAACCTTTACATTTAAAAAAAACGGAGTATAATAATAAATGTGTTGGATTTATTATCTTTCTTTGGTCAGAAACTATAATACTCCAACACTTTTTATTTTGCAATATTTTTTTACAAATTAATTGATGTATACTGACTTTTCGTTAGAAATTTGGTACAATTAATTTAGTTGATTTAGTCAATCTTGAGAGTATAATTTTTCGAATATAAGTAAAGTTATCGCTCCATTGACGAATCTGTTCGAACTTTTCGGACATTTAATATATTTCATCTCTATTTGAGGTGATTTTTTATTTTCAAAAAATCTCCACAGGATATTTTGATAGAATTGTCAAAATTTCTAGTTGGTTAATAATTTTGTCATAAACAAAATAATCAAAAAAATTAACTAATATTGACACTATTTAGCAATTTATATGATGAAATATTATTAGAATTTTAAATAAAAAAGATTGGTCAGACGCGTCTGACTAATTTAGAAAGGAGCATTTATGTTAGAAAAAAGCAATAATAAAATGATTCAAAGAATTACTAATTTAGTAGAAGAAGTTAAGTCTAATTTAGCTAATGAAATCAATAAATCTATTATTTATGTGTATTGGAATATAGGAAGAATAATAGTATCAAATGAAAATGAATTTATATTTAAACTATTACGAACAAGTTGTAAATTCAGAAGATGATGGGAAACCTATTGGTATCATTTTATGTGCTGAAAAAGATAACATTATGCTAGAGTTTGCTTTAGGTGGCTTATCCAATAATATTTTTGCTTCTACTTATACTTATTATATTCCTGATAAAGAACAATTAATTAATGAAGTAGAAAAAGTTTTAAATGAAACTAAAAAAGATGATATTGAGCATTAATACTTTGTATACCATCTTTTTATTTTAAATTATATTTTTGTTTAAATTCTTTAATGTAAGTTTTTCTAATAGCAGGTAAAATTTCAGATGCAACTTCTATAGAAATATCATTCATACTAATATTTGAGGTGTCTAATAAAATCATTGAATCTACACTTTTTTTAAATAAGTCTTTTAAGTCATTTAAACTTTTGTTATACTCATCTATATTTTCTAAATTTAAGAAACTTCTTTTTTCAAGTGCTAAACTAGAATTATAATCGCGTTTTAAAGAGGTTAAAGAATCAGCATAAGTAATAACTAAAAAATTAATTAATTCTTTTGAAATCTTTGAATATTTTTTCTTAGCCTCTAAATACAAATCTTCAGGCATATCTTTTTTAAGTAAACATCTATAATTCCATATCTGTCTATCATTTAAAGACCTATCAATTATAATTATATCTTTTTTATCTTCTAAAGCCTTTTGTAATTGTTCGTGTACTAATTTAATTATTTCTAAATTTCTATCAGAAACATTCATGTCTTTTAATTCATTTTTTATCATCTTTTTATAATTCTTAGAAGTTGTAAATTCTTCTATTATAGATACATCGAATCCTCCTTTTTTAAAGAAATCGTATAAATTATTTATCGTAGTTGTTTTGCCAGTTCTAGGTGTGCCTGTAAACTCTATAACAAAAGGTTTAGATGGTGTGATTAAAGATTTAAGCTTTTGTAATTCTAGTTTTTGAGCGTGTAACTTTCTAAGTTTTAAATAGTAGTCTTTGTTATTATCAAATATAACATCCTTTAAAAATGTATCTTCACTCTTATAAAATACTTTGTCTAGCAGTTCTTTTAATTTTTTAAATATAGGAAGGTCTTCATCTATACCATTTATTAAACTTTTATAAATATTTGTATAGTACCATTTTTTAGATTCTTCTCCTCTGTTAAAAGCACTAAAATCTCTTTTACCAGTTTTTTCAAATTTTAAAAATAAATCTTCTAGGTTATCTATTTTATCAGCGCATATTATTAGTTTATTTCTAAGGGGTAATGTTTTAGTATTTTCTATGGTGTGCTTTTTCCTTTCTTCCCAAGATAATGATTTATCAGGCTCTGATGCATCCATTACAAGAGAGGCTATATCATTACCAAATTCTTTTTCAATATCTTCGATAGTATATTTTGTATCTTCTACAACGTCGTGTAAATAAGCAGCTGCAACAACATTGTCATCATATCCGAATGATTCTAAAAGTTGTCCAACTTTAAGTGGATGCATTATCATAGGTTTATCAGATTCATTTTTTCTAATTTGCCCCATATGAGCTTTTATAGCAAATTCTTTTGCTTTTTCTTTAATATCCATATTATTCCTCCATTCATACTTACAAATATTATATCAAGTATATAGCAGATATCAATAGAATTAGATATCATTTTATATATGTTTTTAAAAAATGTTCTAGCTCAGTTTCGTCTTTAAAAATTTTATCAAAAATATTGTATAAAGTATCTGTTGTATCAAATTCACCTATAGCATAGCATTTTTTGCCCATACCATAAGCAATTCCTGCTTCTATATGAGCTGCCTTGCCTGCAGGTAAAACAAGTAATAAATTTTTAGATGCTTTTTCTCCCTCAATATCTTGTTTGAACAAGTTTAAAACGATATCACTTTTTAAATCTAAGGCTTCAAATTCTTTTTGTCTTTCTTCTGGCGTTTGATTACTATTGCCATATCCCCAATTTTCTTCGTTTTTTAAAAAACAATAGTAAGATATGTTATACTTGTCTAACAAATTACATATCTTTAAAATATTATCTTTGTTTCGAGCTCTTCCGGCTATAAAAAAATCATATTGCATACTTTTCCTCCAATTCATACTTACAAATATTATAGCACACATTTTATTTAGAATGTTTAAAGAGTGTTATTAAAGTATGATTTTTATAAAGTAAAAAGAGTTGCAATAAAATCATTTTTATGGTATATTAAATATGTCAAGGAAACTTGCATATAATAAAAAAGGATACATTTGATGGGTGAATCAAATGCTTCCCTTTTGTTGGGTTTGCATTTGAAATCAACTGTTGTTGAAATCAAATGCTTTTTTCTATTTAACTAGTAATATAAATATTATAGCAAGTAGAAGTAATATAATAACAAATTGAGAATTTTCTCTTTTAGTCATAATATCACCACCTTTTTTAAAGTATCTTATCAAGGTGTGTTTTATTAAGCAAGGTAATCTTTTGATATTTTTCAAATGTATCCATTAACATTATACCAAACATATATTTATATATCAATAGTGAATATAAATATTTTATTAATTTTAATATTACTAAAAACAATAATAACATTTGATGAATTAGTCAAATGTTATTTATATTATAATTAAACTATTTTAATCTTTCAATTAGAAGTGTTACAACAGGACTTACTAAAGAATAATTTGTATTAAGTGAATTTACAGATGGACTTTCTAAAACAATAGGCACTTTACTTAGATTTGTTATTTGGCACCACATCTTACTAGATTTAAAATCTAAAATACCGTGTCCAGTAACTAGAGTAGGGGTTGTAGGGTTTCCCCAAGTGGATGTACCTATATATACTGGCTCTTCACCAACTTTTTTAAATCCGAGTGAAATTACATTAGAATCATTTTTTCCACTTCCCTGTGAATTAGTACGAACAGATGCAGAAAATTCTATTTTATAAAGTCCTGCATTATAAAATATTATTGTGTTGTTGGTTGTGTTTAAATAATAATTAGAATCAGTATCGATAGTCATAAGTTTAAGTGGAAGATTGTCTTGAGGTTGTAATACCAAAGGATTATTTTGTAAATCTTTAGAAGTCGTTAAAAAGAAAGCAACAGGAATATCGAGTGTTCCAGGATCTCCCTTTGGACCTTTCTCACCAGTTGGTCCAACATCACCCTTTGGACCAGTTTTTCCAGTCTCACCCTTAGGTCCTTCTGGACCTGTATCTCCTTTAGGACCTTTAATAGTTCCTACATTTATCCATTTCTTAGTTTCTTCAGACCATACATATAAATCAGTATCAACTAAATAAGAATTACCTGGATTTCCATTTGGGTGATTATTTACAAGTTCTTCATATGTTTTATAATTTCCAAGTATAGTCACACTAGTTCCATCATTACCTTTTTCTCCTTTATCACCCTTTAATCCAACTGGTCCAGTAGGTCCTTGAATTCCTTGTTCTCCTTTAGGTCCTGTAGGACCATAAGGTATAAAGAAATCTAATACTAAATCATTCTCACTTCCAGAGTTAATGATTTTTGCATCTTTTTCTTCAGGTACAAAAGATACATCTCCAATTTCTATACTTAATGCATTCTCACCCTTTGGTCCCGTTGGACCAGTCGGACCTATATATAAACAGTTATGGTTATTTGGATATCTTCTATTAAACTCTTCTATATATTTTTTTGCTTTATCTAAAGTATTTTCATTATCCATAAAAAAACTCCTTTCATAATATTTTACGAAAGGTTAGTTTTTTTGTTTAATATAAAATCATTAACTTATTTAACTATTTAGATAAACTAAAGAGTTCAAAACTGTTTGCAAACAATTCTAAATCATCTATTATAAATAAATCACTACAGGCCAAACACCATATAAAGTAGTAATTCCCTTTACTGCTCTTTTATAAGCTTCTAATACTTCGTTAATATCTGATTTATTTTTATGGTGTATTTGAGTAACATGTCCTTTCTTGTCCACTTCGAAGTAGCACACCGTACTCATCCTATATGGAAATTCATTATCTTTCGCACTTCTCATAATCATACCTCCGGTTTAAGTCTAACAAACTTAAAATATTTTGTCAAATAAATAAAATTTTTCATTAAAAATACACATTATAATGTATAATAAAGTTATAGAGGTGGTTTATGAAAATTTTAATAGTAGATGATGAACTCGGCATAAGAGAGGTCATAAAAGAGTATTCAAAAAGCGAAGGTTATGATACTTTTGAAGCAGGAAACGGAATTGATGCACTTTCTATTTTAAAGAAACACAGCGATATAGATGTAATTATACTAGATATAATGATGCCTAAAATGGATGGGTATACAACTCTTGAAAAGATAAAAGAATTTTGTGATATACCAGTTATAATGCTTTCTGCTCGAGCAGATGAATATGATAAATTACAAAGTTTCAATATGGGAGTAGATGATTATGTAACTAAACCATTTAGTCCTAAAGAGTTAATGGCACGTATAAAAGCAGTTACAAATAGAAATAAAGAATCTGTTGATGAATATACCTATAAGAATCTAAAAATAAACTATTTAGGTCATACAGTCTCTATAAATGGTAAAGAGATTAAAATTACTCCAAAGGAATATGAACTACTTGTGCTTTTTGTACAGAATAAAGGAATTGCCTTATCTCGTGAGACATTATTAAATAAATTATGGGGCTATGACTTTTATGGAGAAGATAGAACAGTCGATACTCATATAAAAATGCTTAGAAATAGTTTAGGTGAATATAGAGACCTAGTAACTACTGTAAGAGGTATGGGTTATAAATATGAAGAAAAGTAGTTTAAAGACTAAAGTTTGGTTATATTTATCTTTATTTACTCTAGTAATATTAGTTGGAGTTTTTATCCTTCAAGTTATGTCACTCGGAACATACTATGAATGGAGAAAACAATCTAAAATAAAGGATATAGCTAAAAAAGTATCTACTGCGTATAATACTGGAGATTACAGCGATATACTAGATAATCTTGCATACCAAGAAGATATTTGTATAGAAATAACAGAAAATAATGAAATATCATATTCAACAGATAGTATAAGTAGGGGATGTTTATTTACTAATAGTAGAGAGATTAACGATTATAAACTAGACTTTATGTTGAGCAATAAAACATCTATTATATATAGAGTAATCAATCCTAAATTTCAAAACAAAGCGCTTATATATGGTTTAAAAATAGATAACGGTGTATATGCATTTATTAGTACATCACTAGAGCCAATAGGTTCTACAGTAACACTCTTAAAAAACCAATTATTCATAATTATATTAGCAGTACTTTTAATAGCGTTTTTAATCGCATACACCATATCTAAAAAAATATGTAAACCAATTTTAAATATAACTAATACTAGTAAAAAATTATCTGAAGGAAACTATAATGTAGTATTTGATAGTGGGACTGATATTAAAGAGATTAATCAACTAGAAAGTACACTAAATAGTGCGGCGTTAGAATTATCTAAGACAGAAGAACTTAGAAGAGACTTACTCGCTAATGTATCACATGACCTTAAAACACCCCTAACGCTTATTAAAGCAAATGCTGAAATGGTTAAAGATTTAACTTATAAAAATAAAGGTAAGAGAGATAAAAACTTAAATACTATAATAGAAGAAGTAGATAGATTAAACTTACTTGTAGAAGATATACTCGATTTATCTAAAATACAGTCTAATGCAGTAAAATTAGATAAAGAGAATTTCGATTTAGATATACTTATTAAATCTATAATAGAAAAATTTAGTATACTAGAAGAAGACGGTTATAAAATAGAATATACTGGCTTTAGTTATAATATAAATGCAGATAAAAAGAAAATAGAACAAGTTATATATAATTTACTTAATAATGCGATTAACTATACTGGTGAAGATAAAAAAGTCTATATAGCATTAAAAGATTTAGAAAGCAAGATTAGACTAGAAGTTAAAGATACAGGAAGTGGAATAGACTTAGAAGATATAAACCATATTTGGGATAAATATTATAAAGTGGATAAAAAATATAAGCGTGTAACACACGGTACTGGACTTGGACTTTCTATTGTAAAAAACATACTTATAATGCACGAATATAAGTATGGTGTTGAAAGCGAGAAAGGTATAGGCACAACATTCTATTTTGAAATAGATAAATGATGAAATTTTTAAAAATGTAAAAAAGCGTATTTTACAAAAATATGTTTTTTTTGAAAAAACAAAAATTAAATTTGTTGAAAATAAAGGGATTTTGATGAATTATAATTTTAAAAAACCGAAAAAATGCAAAAATTAATTTTTCAAAAAATAAAAAAATTAATTTTTTTTAAAAACCTATTGACTATGTATTTTTAGAATGATATACTTAAAATGTAGAAAGATAGGAGATTAGTTATGACAGATGTAGAAGAGAAATTAGACTTAGTTGTAATCAAGAGAAATGGTAAAAAAGTTGACTTTGATGGAACTAAAATCGCCCTTGCTATTAAAAAAGGATTTGATAGCGTAAATGAACAAGATGAGGAAACAGGAAAATATAAATATGATTCTAGTGATATTACAAAAGTGTATAACGATGTAATTAAAAATATAGAAAAAGATTATAAAGAAAAAATTAAAATAGAAGAGATTCAAGATTTAATAGAGAAATCTTTAGAAAAAAAAGGTTATGATGAAGTACACGATTCTTTTGCTGAATATAGGGATAGACGTGCTCAATCAAGAGAGATGTTTATAGATGATAAGCGTATGCATAAATTCTTAAAGACTATCGAAGGATTAGGATTAAAATCAGCAAACGAAGACGATACTAAAAGAGAAAATGCAAATGTAGATGGAGATACTGCAATGGGAACTATGTTACAATACGGTTCTACAGTATCAAAAGAATTTGCTAAAGCATATCTAATGAAAAAGAAATTTGCAGATGCACACGACGACGGAGATATACATATTCACGATATGGATTTCCTTCCTATGGGAACTACAACTTGTATGCAAATAGAACTTGATAGATTATTTAAAAAAGGATTTTCAACAGGTCATGGCTATTTAAGACCTCCAAAAGATATATCATCATTTAGCGCACTTGCAGCAATAGCAATCCAGGCTAACCAAAATGATCAACACGGAGGTCAAAGTATTCCAGCATTCGATTATTTTATGGCTCCAGGCGTACTTATGACATTTAAAAGAGAGTTTAAACAACAAGTAAGTGATTATTTAGACTTAGAGGGCTTACTAGAGTTTATAAGTATGGATAGAGTAGCAAGAGAAATAGACAAACTAGAAAGTATAAAATTTGGTATAGAAATATTTGAACCTATCTATAAAGATTCAGATGTGGTTAAAAGATTATTTGAAAAAGCATACGATAAGGCACTTTTGAAAACTGATAGAAAGACTTATCAAGCTATGGAAGCTTTTGTACACAATTTAAATACAATGCATTCAAGGGCGGGAGCTCAAGTACCATTTTCTTCAGTAAATTTTGGAACAGATATATCTCCAGAAGGAAGAATGGTTTCATTAAACTTCTTAAGAGCAACTGATGAAGGATTAGGAAGAGGAGAAACTCCAATATTCCCAGTTTCAATATTTAAAGTAAAAGAGGGAGTTAACTTTAATCCTGAAGATCCAAACTATGATATATTTAGAAGGTCTTGTGAAGTATCTGCTAAAAGATTATTCCCTAACTTCTCATTCTTGGATGCTCCATTCAATTTAGAGTTTTATAGACCAGGTGATTATAGAACTGAAGTTGGATATATGGGTTGTAGAACGCGTGTTATGAGCGATGTTACTGACCCAGATAATCAAACAACAGGTGGTAGAGGTAACTTATCATTTACATCTATTAACTTACCTAGACTTGGTATAAAACATGGTATTTGTCTTAAAGAAAGAGATAAGGCAGATATGGATGGTTTCTATAAAGATTTAGGAGACATGATGGAACTTGTTAGAGACCAATTACTTGAAAGATTTGAAATTCAGTGTAATAAGAGGTGTTATAACTTCCCATTCTTAATCGAACAAGGTGTTTGGACAGATGGTGATAAGTTAAAACCTACTGATAGAATGAGAAAGATTTTAAAACATGGTAGTTTAACAATAGGATTTATAGGTCTTGCTGAGACTTTGAAGGCTTTGATTGGGGAACACCACGGTGAATCAGAGAAAGCTCAAAAACTAGGTTTAGAGATTATCGGATTTATGAGAAAAAAGGCTGATGAGTTTGCAAAAGAATACAATTTAAACTTCACTTTAATAGCAACTCCAGCAGAGGGATTATCTGGTAGATTTGTAAACATAGATAGAGCAATATATGGAAAAATAAAAGGAGTTACTGATAGAGCTTACTACACTAACTCATTCCATGTTCCAGTATATTATAATACAACTATAAAACACAAACTTGAAACTGAGGCTCCATATCACAAATTAACTAATGGAGGACATATCTCATATATAGAGTTTGATGGAAATACTGCAATGAATATAGATGCATTTGAAAGTGTTATCAGAATGATGAAAGAACTTGGAATAGGTTATGGTGCGATTAACCATCCAGTAGATAGAGATCCAGTTTGTGGATATGTTGGGGTAATTGGTGATGTGTGTCCAGGTTGTGGTCGTAAAGAGTTTGAGGCTGTGCCACTCGAAGAAGTAAAGAATTTCCAATGTGGATGTTAGGAGGTATTTTATGGAAAAATTAGTTGGTGAAGGCGTAAAATTTGAAAGAATCAGAAGGGTTACAGGATACTTAAGTGGAGATGTAAGCAGATTTAATAACGGTAAACGTGCAGAAGAAAAAGACCGTGTAAAACATTCTGGTGTTAAAGAAGTTATGTCTTGCGAAAAATGTGGTAAATAATGAAAATAAGACTTGCTGCAGACCTGCAAGAAGATAGCATAGTCGATGGAAAAGGTATTAGGACAGTTATTTGGACTCAAGGATGTTCTCATAATTGTCCTTATTGCCATAATCCAAAAACTCATGATTTCAATGCAGGAGAATTAGTAGAACTAGATGATGTCATAAAGGCACTTGAAAACTTAACCGGGCAAGATGGTGTTACATTCTCTGGAGGAGACCCTATGTTTCAACCAAAACAGTGCGCTATACTTGCTAAAAAAGTTCACGAACTTGGAATGAACGTATGGGCATATACTGGATTTACATATGAAGAGTTACTAGAAAAAGGAAATAAAGATATATTAGAATTTTTAAATGATATAGATGTTTTAATAGATGGAAAATTTGAAATAGATAAAAAAAGCATGGATTTAGAGTTTAGAGGTTCTAGTAATCAAAGAATTATAGATGTACCTAAGTCACTTGAGAATCATAAAGTAATTCTATACGATTTAAATGATAATTTAAAAGTAAAACACAATAAAAAAGAAAATTTATATATCTGAAAGTCACGTTATTGAAAAAAAACATATACTTAAAATTAATATTTTGAATAAAATTAATTAGGTGATATTATGGACTGTAAAGTTAATAAGCCATATCCTCTTGTTAGAGTAGAAAAACCTAATTTAGAATATGCTTGTTTATTACTTGAAGATTATAGTGGACTATATAGTGAGCTTACATCTATCACACAGTATGTATATCAAAAATTTGATAAGTTTAATGTAAATGAAATATTTTCAAAAACATTATCTGAGATAGCTATGGTTGAGATGCACCATTTAGAACTGCTTGGTGAGACTATAAAACTACTCGGAGTAGAACCTAGATATGTATTTAAAGATAATTTTATGACATATTGGAGTGGTAGTTTTGTAGATTATAATACTAATATTATAGATATGCTTTTGAGTGATATAAAATTAGAAGAAGAGGCTATAAACAAGTATGAGTACGATATAAGTGTTATAGATGATGAGTATATTAAATTGACTTTATATAGGATAATAGAAGATGAAAAAATGCATATAAAATGTTTTAATAAATTACTTAATTTAGTGTGTTAATAATTAGGGAAACCTAATTTTTTTAAATTTTAAGTCACCAATTTTACAATTAAAATGATATATAACCGGTTAGAAATGTGAAAATCATGTGAAATTTTCATATTTTTAAAAAAAAGTTTCAATAAAAAAAAGGAAATCGAAAAGTATTGTGGAATGATATATATAGGAGGTGATATATATCATTTTTAGTTTGTATTGAGTAGTTTCAAAATAAAAGAATAAA
>CANRDA010000018.1 GCA_947629285.1 uncultured Bacilli bacterium | reverse complement strand
CATATTTTCCGTATTTAGATTGTGTGAGGTAAGCTACTGCTCCCCATTCACTATTCTTCATCATATGACTATCTCCTAAATTATTTAAATAACCACTAAACTTCTTTGCCGTCTCAAATTGATTACCTACAGTTTGATATCTAAGTGATGGGACATTTGGTATTATATATGGCTCTTGATTTTTATTATCACAATTAGCATAGGATGCAGTATTATAACAAGCACTTCCTGCTTCTGCACTCGTCTCAAATTTTCCTACCCATATTCCACTTAATTGTGTACCTCCAAAATTAAAAGCTGGGTGCACTGTATATCCTTCTGTTGCTCCTGTTGTATCTTTAGCTATAAAGTTTACTTCTATTTCTCCAGGTAAATTTTTATCAGTACTGCCTTTTCCAAATTGTCCATTTGTTGTATCTATTTTATATTCATATCTTGGTATCCATACTAACATTGCTTTTACATCTGTTGTTATATCAAGGGATTGTCCTGCTGTCTTACTCTTTCCTGCATCACTTAGTATTACTGCATTTGCCCACTCTTGATTATCATAGTCATACCACTTTTTACTTGTATCTGCTATCTCCCAGTGGTCAGTATTATATATTACTGGTGTTAATGCATCATTCATTAAATCTGGTTCATTTGCTCCACTACTATCTACATATTCCTTATCATCATCTTCTTGTGGTACATCATTTCCATCACAATAAGTTACTGTCTCATTTGTTATTTTACCTTTTTCATCAAATGTTATTGTCCCACTACATGGTTTTGTTCCACTTACTTCTACTAATAAATTTTTTTCTCCACATTTTAAGTTACCATTTTCTTGCACTGTACATTCACTTGGATTAAATTCTTCTGTTAGATTCTTTCTTGCTATAGCATCTTTTACTGCATCTAAATATAACTCTTTAGTTCTTTCATTTGATTCATTTTTTGCATTACCTATTATATTTAATATAATGGGTGTAGCTATTAATGCAATTATTGCTAATATTACTATTACTGCTAGTAATTCTATTAATGTAAAACCTTTTTTCATAACTTCCTCCTTTTTTACTGTTCTACTCTTTTATTTTCGCATAACCGCCCCCCCCCCTTGTCAAGAGGAACGTATGTTCGTAGCACGGCATAATATAAATCTTAAAATAATTTATATAAAATTTTTAATAAATTTGCAAATTAATTTGACTTTATTATTGTAATTTATTTTTAGGATTTATAGAAAAAAAGCAAAATTTCTTTGCTTAAAATCTACGGGAACTTCCTCCTCCACCAGAAGAACCTCCACCTCCACTAAATCCACCAAATGAAGAACCTCCAGAGCCTCCTCTACCTCCAAAGAAAGTAGCAAAATATAACATATCTAGTGTTGCATAAGCGGCTATGAGGTATGCGAATAAGTTTGTAATAAGTACTCCAAAATACTTTGGAAGTAAGAAAAATAATATTATAAATATAGTTCCATATACCAAAGATATTATATCTCTTTTTTTAGTAATTCTAGCTATCATACCTAAAACAAATCCTACTAATAAGCCTATTAAAGTAAATCCTAATGATTCATCATTTGTTGTGCTTCTTGGATTGGTATATTCTATATCTATATTATTTAGTTTAACTATCTCACTATAAAAGGCATCATATCCATTTTTTATTCCTTCACTAAAGTTATTTTCTTCAAAGTAAGGTATCATATATAAGTCTTGAAATCTACCAGTTTTACCATCAGGAAGTATTCCTTCTAAACCATATCCAACTTCTACTTTTGACATTCTTTCTTCTTTAGCTACTAAAAGAAGTAATCCGTTATTTTTTTCATTATCTCCAATTTTAAAACTTCTAAATAATTCAACTGCATAATCTTCTAAAGAGTTACCTTCTAAATTTTCAACTGTAACAACTACTATTTGAGTACCATCTGCATTATTTAAAGCAATACTTTTATTTAGTATATACTCTTCAGTAGTATCATCTATAATATTTGCATAATCGTTTATATAAAAGTTACTAGTAGGTTTTACTATTGCTTTAACGTTAGTTATTGAAAATAAAAAGATAAGGATTAAATAAATAATCCTATTAGAATTTAACTTCAGGAACTTCATCTTTTCCCTCATCTACTTCAAAGTATTCTTTTTTATCAAATCCAAACATACCTGCTAGTATATTACTTGGGAATCTTTTTATAGCAGTATTATAAGAATTAACTGCATCGTTATAATCTTTTCTTGCAACTGCTACTCTATTTTCTGTTCCAGCAAGTTCATCTTGTAGATTTAAAAATACACTGTCTGCTTTTAAGTCAGGATAATTCTCTACTATTACAAATAGATTGTTTAAAGCAGTATTAAGTTCATTATTCGCACTAGACATCTCATCTACTGTTTTTGCTCCTACTAGTTTTTCTCTTGCAGTAGTTACTTTTTCTATTGCTTCTGTTTCATGAGTTGTATAACCTTTAACTGTATTTACTAAATTAGGTATTAAATCTGCTCTCCTCTCTAGCTGAACTGATACATCAGATAGTTTACTATCTACTTTTTCTTCTTTACTTACAAGAGTATTGTAATTACCTCCAATAAATAATCCAATTAATAATACTATAACTGCAATTACTATTCCTGTTTTTAAACCTTTACTCATTTTTTTCACCATCCTAGTTTATAATACCATATTTTAAGTCTTTTTACAATACTACCCCAAATATTATGGCTATCATACTAGCAAGTATACCTATTAAAGAAAATATTTTAACTATTTCTCTTTCACTATAACCTCTCTTTTCAAATGAGTGGTGTATTGGAGTCATTAAGAATAGTCTTTTTTTAGTAAATTTATAGTATACTCTTTGTATTATGCAAGTAAGTGTCTCTATTACAAATACTATTCCTATTACAATTAATAATATCTCATGCCTTGTTAGTATTGCAATAGCTCCCATTACCGCACCTAAGGCTAAACTACCGGTATCTCCCATAAATACTTTAGCAGGATTTAGATTAAATACTAAAAATCCTATTAAAGAACCTACTAAAGAAAAACAAAATAGTGAGACTTCCTCATACCCTTCTAGCCAACCTGTATTATAACTAATTATACCGAGTGTTAGAAAAGCAATTAAAGATAAACTTCCTGCAAGTCCATCAAGACCATCTGTAATATTTACTGCATTTGAACTAGATACTAAAACAGCAAGTATTACTATTCCATATAGAAAACCGATATCTAGTTTTATACCTAGAGTGTGTATCCAAAGTAAAGGTTCATTACCACTTTTCATAAATAGATAGAAAAATATAATAGCTACTATTACTTGCATTATAAATTTAGCAGCTTCGCTAAGTCCTTTATTGTTATTTCTTTTTATTATTAAATAGTCATCTATAAATCCTATAAGTGAATAAAAGATAAATGTTAATATAACTATTAATATAGTTGTTGAGTACTCTACTTTATCAAATAAGTACATGATAATCATAACAATTATTGTAGGTATTATAAATATTAATCCTCCCATAGTAGGAGTACCTTGTTTTTCTTTATGTTTTTCTTCTAAATATTTACTTAATCTTTGTCCTACTTTTAATCTTTTTAAAAGTGGGACTAGGAAGATACCGATTGCAATAGATAAAATTAAACTTATCATCATTACAAGTACTGCTTTAGTCAATATTACCATAAAATCCCTCTAATAAATTTTATTCAAGTAATATAAAAGTAGGACAAGATTTATAATATGCTTTCTATTTTTTTAACTAATAAATCAATGTTTTAATTCTAAGTTTTCAAAATGAAACTTCAAGTTTAAAATTTTTTCTAATTATTAAAACTCACTACCTCCTATATATATCATACGACAAAACTTTGTAATTTCCTTTTTTTCATCAAAAAAATACTATAAATTACTTATAGTATTATAGTTCTGATTTATTTATGATAATTAGTGGTCTTAAATAAGACCATTCTTGCTCACCATTTCGCATTATAAAATTACCCTCAACTGCTCTATCAAATGTATCTAGCATATAATTCATACTTGTTACATATGAAGATACATTTTTACAACTTCCGTATATTTCAGTGCCTGGAGCTGACATAGACGGACTATCACTTGTTGGAATTTCACAACCTATTTCATTAAGCTGATTCATACTTATTAAGGTAACTTCAACATCTTTTATTCCAATACTTTTTAAATATGTATCATACATAGACAAATAATTTTTTATTTTTTCTTCTTCACCATATACTTCATAGATTGGAGAGCTGCTTTGTTTCATAACTTGTTCAGCATCGGTATTTATTCCAAGTTCTGATAATAAAGAAATTTTATCTTCACTAGTTGTTTCCTTATTTGGTACTACATAAAATTTTTCTGTACCACACTGAACTAAATCTCCTACACTTGCAATTCCATCCCCATTTTCATCATTTTTTAAACTACATATTTTTGTAACAGAATTTTCAGCTTTATCACTAAATACAAGTGTAGATGCTATAATTTTTCCTCTTTCTAGCATTATATCTCCACTAATTGGTTTTATTCCATTTACTTCCACTATTAATTCTCCTACATCACATGTTAAATTACCATCTTCATTTACCGTACATGTTTTAGGATTAAATTCTTCAGTTAAATTCTTTCTTGCTATTGCGTCTTTTACTGCATCTAAATATAACTCTTTAGTTCTTTCATTTGATTCACTTTTGGCATTATTTATTATATTTAATATAATGGGTGTAGCTATTAAGGCAATTATTGCTAATATTACTATTACTGCTAATAGTTCTATAAGGGTAAAACCTTTTTTCATATACTTCCTACTTTCTAAATTAATTTTATCATACTCATATCAATAAATCAAGCAATTTCTTTATACTATAAATTATTTATAGCATCTTTTATAACTCTAATAGAGTTTTTTATTTTTTCTTTTTCTGTTTCACTAAATGGAACATATATCTTTTCTTTCACACCACTATTATTTACTATAGCAGGTGTTGATATATAAATACCATTTTCTTTATCATATGCAGATACTGAAAGTATTACATTTTCATCTCCAAGTATAGCATTAGTTATTCTAACTAGGCACATACCTATTCCATAGTATGTCGCACCTTTTCTCTCAATTATTTCATATGCAGAATTTCTAACATCATCTTCTATTTTCTCTTTTTCTTCTAAAGTTAGGTATTCATCTAAGCTTTTTAAAGCAATATTTGCATTACTCCAAGGGACAAATTCAGAATCTCCGTGTTCTCCCATTACATATGCATGAATATCTTTTGGACTTACTCCTACTTTCTCACTTATTAAAAATCTAAGTCTTGCAGTATCAAGGGTAGTTCCTGTTCCAAGCACTTGATTGTGTGGCAAATTAGAATACTTATATGTAATATATGTCATTACATCTAAAGGATTAGTAGCTACTAAAAATATTCCATTAAATCCACTATTCATAACGCTATCTACTATAGATTTAAATATTTTACTATTCTTATGTATTAAATCCATTCTAGTTTCTCCAACATTTTGATTAGCTCCTGCTGCTATTACAACTATTTTAGCATCCTTACAGTCACTATAATTACCTAAACTTATATTTATTTTAGATGGACTATATGCAAGACAATGATTTAAATCCATTACTTCTCCTTCAAGTCTTCTTTCATTTATATCTATAAGTACTAGTTCATTTACATATGTACTTTGATTGAGTAATGCATAACAATAACTCATACCTACATTACCACATCCAATTACTACAACTTTATTTTTCATTCTATCACCTAGATTATTATATAATATTTTTTCTTATTCATCAAGAAGTAAACGGATGGTTTCTCCTTCATATACACTTTCACCCGCACTAGGTGATTGATATGTTATTACCTCGCCACTTCCACTATATTCTACTTTAAACTTTTTTAATTCTTTGATTGCGTCTTTAACACTCATTCCAACTACATTTGGAACAATTGCATACTGTTTATCAAAATAGTTATATTCTCTTTCTATTTCATCTTCTCTTTTTTCTATACCGAGTATATCTATTGCGCTTAGTAATACATTTTTAGCAATAGGAGCAGCAACAGTCCCACCATACTGAGTTATTCCTTTAGCATTATCTATCGCTATATAAACTACAACTTGTGGGTCATCTGCAGGAAGAAATCCTATAAAACTAGTTATATAGTTCCCACTTAAATAAGCACCATTTACAGCCTTTTGAGCAGTACCTGTTTTACCTCCTACTCTATATCCTCCTATATATGCATTATGTCCTGTACCTTTAGCAACTACACTTTCTAGTGCATTTCTAACTTTAATACTTGTATCTTCACTTATTACTTTTCTAACTACTTGAGGATTATTTTCAAGTATTACACTATTAGTCTCAGGTTCGTTTAAACTTTTTACTATGTATGGCTTATAAAGTATTCCTCCATTAATTGCAGCAGATACCGCTGTTATTTGTTGTATTGGAGTTACAGATACACCTTGACCAAAGGCAGTAGTTGCAAGTTCTAAATCCCCTATTTTATCTACGTTGAATAATATTCCGTTTGATTCTCCATTTAAATCTACTCCGGTTTTTTTACCAAATCCAAAAAGGTCGATATAGTTAAATAGTTTTTCTTTACCTAGTTTTAGTCCTAGATTTACAAAACCTGTGTTGCAAGAGTTTTCTACTACTTGAAGATATGTCTCTTCACCGTGTCCTCCTGCTTTCCAACAGTGGAGTGTCGCACCTTCAACAGTAACCGAACCAGAGTCAAAGAAATGGTCGTTATCCAAGTCTACTATTTTCTCTTCTAGTGAGGCTGCAAGTGTGATTATTTTAAATGTGGAACCGGGTTCATAAGTCATCCAAATAGGTAGATTTCTATTAATCTGTTCTACTGTATAGTTTTGATAGTCACTTGGACTAAATGTAGGACGTGAAGCAATTGCTAGTATCTCACCTGTATTTGGTTCCATCATAATTCCTAACGCTTGGTCAGGATTATACTGGCTTACCGCTAAATCAAGTTCTCTTTCTAAAGCCTCTTGAAGTTCAAAGTTAATAGTGAGTGTCATATTAACTCCACTTTGTGGTTGTTCATATATCTGTGACATAGATAGACTATTTCCTTTTGCGTCACTAAAGTATTTTATAGACCCATCACTGCCTGTTAAATATTTATCATAAATAAGTTCAAGTCCACTAAGTCCTTGATTATCTATTCCAACAAATCCTATAGAGTGTGATAAAAGTGAATCATATGGATAATTTCTCTTAGCCTCTTTTACTAAATAAACACCATCATATCCTAATGAATTAATTTTATCGGCAATCTCATAACTTAAGTTTCTACCTTCTGGGTGTACTCTTTCTATTGAAGTTTTTTTGGATACATGTTTATACATCTCGTCGTAATCTACATTTAATATCTCTGACAAGGACTTAGCAACTTCTTCTTTATTATTTATTTGATTTGGTATTAATACAAGTGAAGTAGTAGTAATATTACCTGCAAGTACTATCCCGTTTCTGTCGTATATTACTCCTCTATTTGCAGCAAGAGGAAGATTTCTACTCCAAAGACTAGTTGCGTATTTATTTAACTTTTTATAATCTATTACTTGTATATAAAATACTTTACCTATTATAACTAAGAATAAAAATATTGTAATTAATATAACTATTTTAATCCTTTTATGTATATTTTTAAAAAACATATAATCACCATTAAAATATATGTCCATAAAGAAAAAAAATTGAAATTAATCAACTTTAATTATTTTATTAATGTTTCAAGAAAAGCAGCAACGCCATCTTCATCGTTTGATAAAGTAACATAATCAACTTTAGCTTTTATATCATCTGAAGCATTAGCAACTGCAACACTTAATCCTGCTACTTCAAACATAGAAACATCATTTTTATCATTTCCAATTGCAATTGTGTTCTTAGTAGGAATATTTAAATATCTTGATAAAATATTTAAAGCATTTCCTTTAGAACAACTTGAATTAGAAACACTAAACCATTTTTCTTCATATGAGCTATTTTCATTAATTTCATCTACTATGTGTAATTTATTATCAGTAGATAATATATCTTTGATTTTATAGATTTCTTCACTTTTTTTATCAATAAACATACACTGTTTAACATTACATCTATTAAGTTCTTCTACATAATTAGACTTATTTAATAATTTTTGATTTGGATTTCTTATTTCTTTAGTAACATAATCATAATCCTCCATAGTTAATATTAATCTAATATCTTTTAAATAGGCATATTCTACCAATTTAATTACAGAGTCATTGTCAATGAAAGAATTAAATATAATTTTATTATATTTGCTATCATAAATTTCTGAACCATTAGATGATACAATAATGCTATCAGCACCTGATTCTTTCATTACCTCAATAGTTTGATAACGTGGTCTAGCTGTACAAATAATAATTCTATTACCAACTTTTCTATTTTCCCTAATTGCCTTTTTTACTCTTTTTGAAATTGTTCCATCAGTTTTTTTTAATGTTTCATCACTGTCTATAAAAATTAATTTTATATTTTGCACTTCATTAAAAACATCGTAATCTTCCATAATAATTAATCCTCATATATTTTTAAAAATTCATTCCAAATTAATATCATATCATCAAGAGCAGAATTATTTTCCTTAGTAGTTTTTTTATTCTCAATTAAAATATTTTTTAATTCATTTACTTTTATATATCGACATTCATAATTTTGAATAATTTCATTAGAATCTAGTTGGCGTTTAGAATTTTCATACACAGAATCACAGTAAACTATATAATAAAATATTTCTACTAACCTATTTTTACCACTATTATGATAATTTTTACAATAATACTTTATTGCATGAAATTCTTTAATCCCTTTAACATCAATTGATATTCCAGTTTCTTCTTTAATTTCTCTTTTTAAACCATCTTCTAAAGATTCGCCTTTTTCTAAGTGCCCTCCTGGAAATTCATAGTGTTGTAAACCATTAGAATAACACATTAAAACCTCATTATTTGAATTAATAATAATAGCTCTAGCTCTAGTTGTTTTTTCATCAATTTCTTCAAAAGTTAAATTATCAGAATTATATATCTTTTCAATAAATTTCATTCTTTACATCTCCATACTAGCTTTTAGTTTTTCATAGTAACACCTGCATGTATTTTGTTGCTTTTTTTCTTATTTTTTTATTTTTTTGCGTTTTTTTGCAACATTTGATAAGGAAAAAATAGGCAATTTTTCCATAACTTTCATGCGAAAAATCCTACCTATTTAATATTACCACTTAATCTTTTCAGGATAATCATAGTGCAACTGAGAAAGATTACAATTTTTTTCATTACATATTTTTTCTATCTTTTTTTTCATATCATGATATTCATCGTAGTCTATGTAATTATATATAGAATCAGCAATATCCATAAATTCTTTTTCTCTTTTACTTTTTGTCATATTAATATAATCAATCGATATAATTTCAAACCACTGTGGGATATATGTATCATCTGTTACAATTGATTCTAATAATCCATTTTTTATTTCATTAAATTTTACTTCCGTAAGAATATCTTCTAAAGATTGTAAAACTAACGAATAAAAATAATTTACCATATTGACATAAGGATTGTATATATCATTTTCCTTTTTATCAATTTTTCTTATGAAATACTTAATTAAAACCATATCTAAAAGTAAATCGGTTAATAAATAATTAAAGCAAAAGTATACATTTTTATCAGTTATATCTTTCTTTTTAAAATTAAAATTTTCTCTTGTATAATCATCTAAATTATTTCTAACAAGAATAGCCTCTCTTTGCCCTTGATATGCATGTCTTAAATCGTACAAGAAGCCATATAAATGGTTTTGAATCATATATTCATTAATATTAGCAGAATCTCCATGTATTAAATGATTTATACTATCATATAAAAAATTTAAATCATCATAATCTCCACATATTGTAACCCCTGTATAATTCTCAGTTAATTTTACTTTTAACATACTACTCTCCTTTTAACAATATTTAAATCCAAAATTATTTTATACAAAATACAGCATATAGTGGGACTGACTTTATATTATTTTCAAAGCCAAAATTTTTAGATGATACTCTAATACTGTACTTAGGATTATATTTTCTTATGTACTCGTTTAAACTCTTACTATCAGTTCTTCTTCCACTTTTTACTTCTAACGGAATAATATCTCCATCTATTTTTACTAAAAAGTCTATTTCATATTTATCAAAGTTGTAATAATACAATTCTTTTGATTTAGGGTATAACTCACAAGCTATATAATTTTCAGTAAGAATTCCTTTATACATTTCATTCTTATCTAAAAGTATCTCACTATAATCTAAATTAGATAGCGCTCTTAGCAATCCTACATCACTTAAATATAATTTAAATTTATCAGAATTTACAAATGCCTTTAAAGGTGATTCATTTTTTTCTGTTAAATCACACTTTAATAACATATTACTAGCAAGTAGCCAGTCTAAACTACTCTCATACCTAATCTTCCTTGCGTCTTTATCTACTATGCTATACTTGAATGTATTATTAACCCTTGCAAGTTCTTTAGGAATAGAATTATATATCTGACTATTTTTAACTCCTTCACTATTTAAAGTATACTTATTCATATCAGCTAAATAAGAAGTAATTATTTGCTCTTGAAGTTCAAAATTTACATGTGATATGGAATTGTTTTCTATAAAATTATTAATCATAGCAGGCATACCACCTAATACTAAATATTTTTTATATAAATCAAGGACTTTTTCATGAATAGGTTTCATCAATGCCTCATTAGTTTCGTAGTGCTTTTTTATCTCATCAATTAGTTTTGTTTCACCTAAAGCAATTAAATATTCTTCAAAACTCATAGGATATAAGTATTTAATATTAACCTTACCCACTGGAAATGAAGATTTAAACCTATTAATTTTAACTCCTAAAAGCGAACCAGCACAGACTATTTTATAAGGCTTTTCGCTTTCACAAAAATACTTTAAAGATGATATAGCTCTTTCACTTACATGTATCTCATCTATAAAAATTATAGTATTTTCTGGATTTATATTTATATTTTTTATAATCTCTATTTTTTCAATTATCTCTTCAGGAACAATGGTATCTTTAAAAACATCACTTATATTTTCTTCTTTTTCTAAATTTATATAGACATAATTTTCAAAATTTTTTTTACAAAACTCTTCTAATATATAAGTTTTACCTGTTTGTCTTGCACCCACCAATATAAGTGGCATTTTATAATTATTTTTCCATGCTTTTAATTCTTCTTCTATTTTTCTATACATAGAATTTCACCTTATGGAATTATTTTAACATATTTCGTACAAAAAAGACATATTTTTAACATGATTTCCGTGCATTTTGTACGAAAAGCAAAAAAAGAAGATATTTATTTATCTTCTAACTTAAAATTTAGCATTTCTTTAGCAACACTTTCAAACCTGTCTTGTTCGTGCTTCAAAGTGTCTATTAAAAACATTTTATCTTCTTTATAATTCTTTAAACCTCTCATGTAAAAAGGTTTATCTTCATCTAGTATAATAAAAGGCATAATATTATGTTTTAAACATTCTTTAAGCATAATCATTCTCCCAACACGACCATTTCCATCACTAAAAGGATGTATGCATTCAAACTTATAATGAAAATCTACAATATCTTCTATAGTAACATTCTTTAAACTATTATACTTAACAATTAGTTTATCTAAATCTTTTTCAACGTTACTAGGTGATGATGTATTTACGACATTTATAAGTCCAATATTGTTGGGTACTACCTTAAATCCACCTACATTATATCTTGGATTATCTTCATCGTTAGTATTTCTTTTTAAAATTTTATTCATATTTATCATTATTTCTTTTGAAATGGGTTCATCAATAATATCAAGGCAATAATCAAATAATCTAAAATGGTTTTTCATTTCAATTAAATCATCTAATTTAATTGAATTATCACTTTTTGGAATAAATGAATTTGTTTCAAATATTTCTTCTGTTTCATCTTCTGTTAGTTTATTGCCTTCTATTTTATTTGAATTATAAGCAAAATTAACTTGAGAATAATGGTATAAATTGCCTTTAAACTTAGTCTTTTTTTGTTCTATAAGTTCTTCTTTTATTCTTGATACATCCATAGAATCACCACATCAATTATATCACAATAATATTTAAAACAAAATAGTTAATAAACCATTAACTATTTTATCTTTTTCCTTAATATTCTCATAGTATTTAATATTGTAAGTAAAGTAACACCAACATCTGCAAATACTGCTTGCCACATACTTGCAACACCCACTACACTAAGTATTAGTACAAGTACTTTAACACCTATTGCAAATACTAAATTTTCTTTAATTATTCTACTTACATATTTAGATATATTAATACTAGTAACAATTTTACTTAACTCATCAGTCATAATAACTACATCTGATGCTTCTATTGCAGATTCTTGTCCTATACCTCCCATTGATATACCAATATGAGCTAAGGCTAAAGTCGGTGCGTCATTTACTCCATCTCCAACAAAAGCAACTACATCTTTATCTTTTACATAACTTTCTAATAATTCGTATTTTTCATTTGGTAGTAATTCATAGTTTATCTTATCTAATTTTAAAGTATTACCTACACTTAATGCATTATTTTTACTATCTCCTGTAAACATTTCACAAATTATATTTTTATTTTTTAAAGATTTTATAGTACTAATCGCATCATCTTTTAACTTATCTGTTACATTTAAACTAGCAACTACCTTACTATTAATACTTATATAAATATAGGCATTACCGTTTTCTACATTATTAAATGAATCACTACCTATTTTTATTTTATCGCTACCTATTTCAAAGGAAATACCTTTGCCCTTTTCTTCTTTAAAGTTTTTAACATCGCTATTATCTACATCTATTTTTAATAGTTCTATTAAGCTTTTAGCAATAGGATGATTAGATAAAGATTCTCCTTTTACTATTAACTCTTTTATATATTTTTCATCTAACTTTTTATCATACATTTCTATTTTTATATTCTCAAATTTACCTGTTGTAAGTGTGCCTGTTTTATCGAACACTATTTTTTTAATATTTCTTAAATTATCTAAGTAGTTACTACCTTTAACAAGTATTCCTTCTTTTGATGATTTACCAATACCTGCAAAATAACTTAAAGGAACTGAAATAGCAATCGCACAAGGACAAGATATTACTAAAAATACAAGAGATTTATAAAACCATACATTAAACGCATCTTTAGTAAATATAATTCCATATAAAAGTACTAATATAGCAAGTATAAATACAAGTGGTGTGTATATTCTTGCTGCCTTTGATACAAAAGTCTCAGTCTTAGCTTTATTATCAGTTGCATTTTCAACAAGTTCAAGTATTTTATTTACTGTACTATCTTCATAACTTGTAGTAACTTTAACCTCGATTAATCCATCTACATTAATCATACCAGATAGTATTTTATCGTTTTCTTTAAACTCTTTTAAAACACTCTCTCCAGTCAAAGCACTAGTATTCATTTTAGCAGAACCTTTTATTACTATACCATCAAGTGGAACTTTCTCACCTGTTTTAACAACTATAACATCATCTATATTAACACTCTTAGGATCTACTTCTTTTATATTTTTTCCAACTTTTAAATTAGCATATATAGCCTTTATATTCATTAAATTTGAAATAGACTTCCTAGAATTATTTAAAGCAACACTCTCAAGTATCTTACCTATTTCATATAAAGTTATAACCATTAAGCCTTCACTTTGTTTATTTATTATATATGCACCTACACAAGATATAGTAATTAAGAAATTCTCATTGATTGTTTTTTCTTTAAAAAGTATTTTTATAGCTCTTATAAATGTCTTAGATAAAAGTATTATATAAGATATTATAAGTAGTATATTTTTTAATATATCACCTTTAACTATTAAGCCTATTACACCTATTAAAACACCTATAAATAATCTTACTATATCGTATATAACTTTAGTCTCTTTAACCTCAGTTTCATATATTTCAACACCATCTTCAGTTTTCTTAACTATTTTATTTACATATTTTAATACATCTTTAGTCATATCTGTTTCTATTGTTACTTTAAGATTAGAAAAATTTACACTAGCATTTTTTATATTCTTATCTTTATTTAGCGTATCTTCTATTCTTTTTGCGCAGTTAGCACACTCTAAATTACTTATATTAAACTTATATTTCATCGATGTGTTCACACCCCAATCTAAATATTTTTTCTACATGTTCATCTGATAAGAAGTAATGTGCTTCTTTGCCGCATTTACAACACCTAACAAGGTGAGATGATCTAAGTATTCTAAGTTGATGTGATACTGCAGACTGTGTCATATTAATCTTTTCTGCTATATCACTCACACACATTCCACCATCAAGCAGGACATTTATAATTTTAATTCTAGTAGAATCTCCAAACATTTTAAAGAGTTCAGATAAGTCTATTGTTTTATCATCATCTAATAATTTCATATTTCACCTCATATGAATAATTGTTCATACATTAATATTATATATCAATATACAAAAAAAGTACATAGATTTTTGTACTTCTAATTAAACTTGCTTGTTCCAAATTCATTGTACTTAGAGCAAACACGACCTCTGCAAGCATCGGTCTTACGTAGTTGGGGCTAAGACGACGCGGAACGAATAGTTGCTGTCACCATTGCCACGGTTGCTGTAGAAGCTGAACACGCCCGCATCGGACGCACTGTCATAGTAGCCCCCGCGTCTGAACCATGGATAGCTAGTGGAAACAAAGTTAGCGTAATCTCCGTACCAGCCACTTGTTTCCCCTAAAGCATGTCC
>CANRDA010000017.1 GCA_947629285.1 uncultured Bacilli bacterium | reverse complement strand
GGGTACTGTGGGTGGCGCGGTATACATGAATGCTGGTGCTTATAAAACAGATATGGGCTATATAGTTACAAGTGTTAAAGTACTCACACCAGATTATAAAATAAAGACTATGACTAATAAAGAGTTAGACTTCCATTATAGAACATCTTTCTTACAAAAAAATAGTGGTTATATATGTATAGAAGCAACATTCACACTTATTAAAGGTAATACTGATGAGATAATGGAGTTAATAGAAGAAAGAAAGATTAGAAGATTAGAAACACAACCACTAGAATATCCATCTGCAGGTTCAGTATTTAGAAATCCAGAAGGAGATTTTGCAGGTAGATTAATAGAAGAGATTGGCTATAAGGGTAAGAGTATTGGTGGTGCGATGGTTAGTTTAAAACATGCTAACTTTATAATAAATACAGGTAATGCTAAGGGTGAAGATATTAAAAAACTTATTATGGAAATAAAAGATAAAGTAAAAGAAAAGTATAATATAGATTTAAAAGTTGAACAAGAATTTGTAGAATAGGTGATTAAATGGCTAAGAGTAAAAAGAAGGGTAAAAAAAGAAAATTAAATAAGAAAAGATTTTTTATAGTATTAATAGTCTTTTTACTTTTAGTTTTATTTATTTATAAGTTATTTAATACTAATATAAAAAATATTGTTATAAAAGGTAATGATTTTTTAACTGACCAAGAGATAATAGATATAGCAGGATTAAAAGATTATCCAAATAGTATTAATAACTTATCGTTTAATATAAAAGATAAATTAGAAAAAAATACTTATATATTAAAGGCTAAAGTTACTAAAAAGAACTTTATAAGTAAAGTATATATAGAGGTTAAAGAAAACTATCCATTATTCTTTTATCAAGTAGAAGATAAGACTGTTTTATATAGTGGTGATAAAGTAGTAAATAAGTTCACTATTCCTACTGTTATAAATCAAATACCAAATACCATTTATGATGAATTTTTAAAGAATATGGAAAGTGTAGATAAAGATATATTAAATAGAATGTCTGAGATTGAGTATGCTCCTAATGATGTAGATGAAGAAAGGTTCTTTATACTTATGAATGATGGTAATTATGTATATTTAACTTTAAATAAATTCTTATCTATTAATAAATATGTAAGTATAATTAAATCTTTTGATAATAAAAAAGGTATATTATATTTAGATAGTGGGGAATACTTTGAGGTGTTTCATGAGTGATGATATTAAACTTGTCCCACTAAAAGACTGTATTACAAAAGATTTATATGAAATGTATAAAGATATTCCAAAAGAGGAATTAGGTTCTTTAAATCCACTTAATAATGTTAGTTTTGATGAGTTTAAAAAGATATGTAATAATTATTTAAAAGAAGAAAAAGAGATTAATAAAAGTATAAATACAACCACTTCAAGATATATATTATTTTGTAATAATAGACCTATTGGAGAAATTGGAATAAGAACTACACTAAATGAGTATTGGATTAATAAAGGAAGTCAAATATATTATAAAATAAGGCTATCAGAGCGTGGTAAAGGATATGGCAATATAATACTTAAATTAGGGCTTGAAAAGGCAAAGGAACTTGGATTTAAAAGTATTAGAATAAATTGTAGTAATGATAATATAATATCTAAAAAAGTTATTTTAGGTAATGGCGGTATAATAGATATTGATAGTTATAAAACTAAAGAGGGATATAGTTCAAGTTATATAATTGATTTAAAGGATAAGTAAAATGCTTATCTTTTTTGTATAAATTATATAATAATTATAATTGAAAAAAACAGTTATTTATAATATAATTGTTTTGTAGAAAGGATGGTAATAAGCATGTATGAAATAGAAAGAAAATATTTAGTAAAAAATCTTCCTGAAAATATTGATAAATTAAAGTTTTCAATAATTAAACAAGGATACTTAAATACATCATCTGAACCAATACTTAGAATAAGGCAAAAGGATAATGATTATTTTTTAACATATAAATTTTCAAGTGATGATCAAAAATCAAAAGAATATAATATTTGCACAGAGTATGAACTTCCAATAACTAAAGAAGCTTTTGAACATTTGTCATTAAAAGTAGATGGGAAAATGGTTATAAAAAAACGATATTATATAGATTTTAATAATTTAACTTTAGAACTTGATATTTTTGATGGAGATCTTAATGGGTTAAAGATTGTTGAAGTTGAGTTTGAATCAGAAGAACAAGCAGAGAGTTTTGTTAAGCCTAAATGGTTTGGGAAAGATGTATCAAAAGATCCTAAGTATAGAAATTCTAATCTTTCAAATAGATAAACAATTTTAATTAATAATTTTAGTAGGTGATATTATGAAAAAGAAACAAAATTTAGTAAAAAGAATATATCAAATGTTAAGTACAAGACAAAAAATAAATTTTATAATAATTATCATTATAATGATTTTATCTGCATTCTTAAGTCAGTTACTTCCACTTTCTATAGGTAACTTAACAGATAATATATTAAATCAACAAAATTTATCTTTTACAAAAATTATACCTTTTTTAATATTTATATTAATAGTAACAGTAGTAAATGAGATAATAAAAGTAATACGTCGTTTAATTGTAGAAGATACATGTACTAGGTGTGAAAAGAATGCTAGGAAGGATGCAGTAAATTCCTTATTACACGCTCCTTTATCATATTTTAAAGAAAACATGACAGGTAATATTCATGGTAAATTAAATAGAAGTTTGGAAGGTACAATAAAATTATTAAAACTATTATTTATGGATTTTGCACCTGCAATATTTAGTGGGATTGCTGCCATTATAGTAATATTTACTAAATTGCCACTCTTTCTATCAATACTTATGCTATTTGTAATTCCAATAGGTGTTGCTATTGTATATAGACAAATATCTACTCAAAAAGGTATTAGAGTTGAATTGTTAGAAGAAAAGTCTTCAATGGATGGTGTGATGGTTGAATTAATAAATGGAATAGAGGTAATAAGAGTTACTGATAGTGCGGAAAGTGAAGTTGATAGATTTAAAGAAAAATCTGAATACTTAAGAATAAAAGAAATGAAACATCATAAATCTATGGCATTTTACGATTGTTTAAAATTTATAAATGAGGCTATATTTACTGTATTAGTAATAGGTGTCTCTGCATATCTAGCAGGAGAGGGAGTTATAAGTGTTGGTACTGTATTAACTGCATATTTATGTTTTACGCAACTAACAACTCCTATTCGTGAGCTACACCGTATATTTGATGAGTTATCTGAGTCTTTAATACTTGCTAGGGAATACTTTAATATAATTGATTTAGAAAAAGACTTTTCATATAGAAAAAATATAAGTAATAATAATGATATTAAATCAAAGTCATTTATACAAGTAAAAAATGTATATTTTAAATATAAAAACAGTGATAAAGATGTAATATCAAATCTAAATATAGATATAAATAAGGGAGAGTTTATAGGTATAGCAGGTCCTAGTGGATGTGGTAAATCTTCATTTATAAAATTATTAACTAAGTTAGAAAAAAATACATCAGGTAATATTATTATCGATGGAAAAAATATAGAAAATTTATCACGTAAAAATATTTCAGATATTATCGCATTAGTACCTCAGACACCTTTTATTATAGCAGGTACTATAAAAGAAAATATTTGTTATGGAATTAATAGAAAAGTTAGTGATGAAGAAATTAAACAGTCTGCAAGTAAAGCATATATAGATGATTTCATAGAATCTCTTCCAAATGGTTATGATACTATTATTTCTGAAGGTGGGAGTAATTTATCAGGTGGACAAAAACAAAGAATAGCAATAGCAAGAATATTTTTAAGAAAGCCTAAAATTTTAATACTAGATGAGGCAACAAGCGCACTAGATAATACTTCAGAAAAATATATTCAAAAACAAATAGAGAAGTTACAAAAAGAGAATAATACATCAATAATATCAATAGCCCATAGGTTAACAACCCTACAAAATTGTGATTCAATATTAGTATTTGATAAAGGACAGATTGTACAAAGAGGAAAGTATAACGAATTAATAGAGACTAATGGAATATTTCAAGATATGTATAACGGTAAGTTAAAGTAATAATGCTTTAGTTATTTCGTACATAAAGAGTTGTATAATTAAAAAAATATAAGGAGTAATTTTAATGGTGTATTTAGTTAAACAAAATTATAAAGAAAATAAAAAAATGTATAAAAGGATAGAGCACAATTTAAGAAAAATTTTACCTAAAGATGTACAAATTGAACATGTTGGCTCAACAGCAATACCAAGTATGTATGGAAAAAATATAATAGATGTACTAATAGGTGTCGAAAACAATTCTGATTTTGAAAATATAAGTAATATATTAGAAGATAATAATTATATACCCAGTGAGAAAAGTAAGACTGATACATACCAATTTTTTGCATCCACTTCAAATGAGACAGAATCAGGAGATACACATATTCATTTAGTAATTAAAAATACACAAAGATTTAATGATTTTATAATACTCAGAAATTATTTACTTAACGATAAAAAAGAAGCAAAAAATTATTCTGATTTAAAAAGAAAATTAATAAAAGATGGTGTAACAGATAGAAAAGAATATAAAAAGAAAAAGAGCGAATATGTATCTAACTTACTTGACCGAGCTCGTAAATTTATTGATAAGTAAAATGCTTATCTTTTTATTTAATGCATAAAAATGGCTATTTCATACATAAGAAGTTGTATTTATAACAAATAAATAGTATTTTACTTGTAATTTGTTTGAGAAGTGTGTTACAATAAAGGTGTAATTTATATCTATTGTACGGAGTGTGATATATTATGAATATGAAAGAAGTACAAAAAGAAATATGGCAAAATAAAATAAATAAAGGATTTAATACAACTGATGTTAATAAAGAGTTTTGTTTATTATATGGAGAAGTTGCAGAAGCCTATGATGCTTATAGAAAAAAGAAAGAAGATTTAAACGAAGAACTTGCTGACATTGCAATATATTTAATGGGACTTTCTCAAATGCTTGGATTTGATTTAGAAACTGAAATATTAAATAAAGTTGATAAAAATAATAAACGAGTATATAAAAATATTGATGGAGTTAATGTAAGAATTAGTGATTTTAAATAAACATTGACAAGCAGTACATATAGTGATAATATAAAAACTAATTTGAATGGGGGATTAATGATGAATAAAGAAGAATTAACTGGATATCCAAGTATTGATAAACCATGGAATTGGGTTTACAATTTTAATGGTGATTTACCTGCTGCAAATAAAACAGTATATGAAGATTTATATGATAGCAATATCAATTATAGTAATGATTTAGCAATTGAATTTTTTGGAACAAAAATAAATTATAATAAATTATTTAAAAACATAGATTATACTTCAAAAGCATTTGAAGAATATGGTATAAAAAAAGGTGATTTTGTTACTATATGTGCTGCTGGAACTCCTGAGACAGTGTATAGTTTTTATGCTTTATCAAAAATTGGTGCTGTATCTAATTTAATATCACCATATTTTGATAAAGAACAATTAATAAAAAGAATTGAAGAATGTGAAAGTGATGTATTAATTGTAATGGATACTTTTTATGACGAAATAAAAGAGGCTATTAAAAAGTCAAGAATTAAACATATAATTATTATGCCTACACTCAATTCAACAATTTTAAGCTTAATTTCAAAAAAATACAAATTACAAAAAAATAGTAATGAATTATTTTGGAATCAATTTATAAAAGATGGAGAAAAAAGAAAAGATGCTAAGACAGTAAATTATGAAAAAGACTTACCACTTGCCATGGTATATTCATCAGGAACTACTGGGGCATCAAAAGGTATCCTGCTTTCAAATGATAGCTTTCAAAATTCTTTGATTGCTTATAAAAAATCTGGGTTAGATATTTCAAGAGGTCAAAAATTTTATCAAATTATACCACCTTGGTTTTCAACAGGTCTTAGTACATCTATAAATTTACCTCTTACTTGTGGTGCTTCTATTTATATGGATCCTAGATTTGAAAGGCAAGTTTTTGTTAAAAACATCATAAAACATAAACCCAATTATACAGTAGCTCCAACTAGTATGTATGAAGGTTTTTTAGATAAAAATTTGGTAAAAAAATGTAATTTATCATATTTCAATAAACCTTTTGAAGGTGGCGAGCCACTTAGAGTCGAAGTAAAAAATGAAATTGATAAAGTTTTTAAAGAACATGGCAGTAATTCCGAATTATTAGTTGGATATGGTCAATGCGAAGGAGGAGCAACAATAACAACACAAATTCATGGTGTGAAAAATACTAACGGTTCAGTTGGTTATCCTCTTCCCGGAGTTACAATAGCTATTTTCGATGAAGATTTTAATGAATTAAAATATAATGAAAGAGGTTATATTTTAGCAAATACGCCTTGTAGAATGATAGGATATTATAATAATGATTTAGAAAATGAAAAATATTTTTACATAGATAAAAATAACACAAAGTGGAATTGTACAGGAGATGTCGGATATATAAATGAAAATGGTGAATTATTTGTTGAGGGAAGAGCATCTGATTATACTATAATAGGAGATAAAAAGATATATAATTTTGATGTTGAAAATGCAATAATGTCATTACCAGAAATAAAATTATGTGATGTATTTGGCAAAAAAGATAGTAATAATGAAGATTCTTTTGTCGCACACATTATATTTAAAGATGATGTATATACTTTATTTAAAAACAATACTAATTTATTGAATCAAGAATTAATTAAAATTCAAAATAAAGTATATGAATTGACTGGTGAGTATGATATGGTTCCTAAAATATTTAAAATTAGAACTGAATTTCCTCATGCTAAATCAGGCAAACGTGATATTAACAAAATAATGAGTGAAACAGAAGGATTTATTGAAATTAACGGATTAGAAAAACCAAAGGTAAAAAAATACTAAAATAAATGAAGAAAATTTTAAGTTTAGCATAGATTTTCTTCATTTTTTATATACTTTTTAATCATTTAATGATATAATTTTTATGATAATATGGTGGTGGATTTATGATAATAACTAATATGACTTTTTTATTGATGTTCAGTTTAGTATATATTTTATGTATAATTTGTATATATTTTTCTAAAGAGAGAATTAAAAATTCAGAAAATAAAATATATAAGATAATGTTGATAACAAATTTAATTGGCATATTTTTGCAAATTTTATGTGATATAGTGTCCTACAAATATGATTCAATTCCAAGGATTTTTAGTAATTCAGTATTAAGCCTTTATTTGATGTATTTTTTGACTTGGCTTACTCTTATTTTTATTTATTTATTAGAGATATCATCAAATCATAAAAGGATTTTAACAAAATTATCGGTTATTTTTTGCATAATTTCAAATATCATTACACTATTTTTACCATATAGTCTTTATAGAGATACAGTAAACAATGTATATTATACTAAGGGTATAGCAATAAATTATGTTTTTATAATTTCAGGTGTTATATATACATTAATGTTATTAGTATTAATTTTAAAGAGTAAAAAAATAGCAAAGAAAAAATCTATACCTATTTACTTGTTCTTATTATTTGGACTAATTGCTGCCTTGATACAAATGGATAATCCATCATTAGTAATTATAGCTCCTGCGGAAAGTTTAATTTGTTTTTTAATGTACTTCACCATTGAAAATCCAGATGTAAAAATGATAAATGAACTAGAACTTGCTAAGAATCAAGCAGAAAAAGCAAATCGTGCTAAAAGTGATTTCTTAAGTAGTATGTCTCATGAGATAAGGACACCTCTTAATGCCATAGTAGGATTATCTGAAGTAATTAAGACAAGTAATGATATAGATGAGATACACGAAGATGCAACAGATGTAGTAATGGCATCTCAAAACTTACTTGAAATAGTAAATGGAATACTAGATATAAGTAAGATAGAAGCAGATAAAATGGAAGTTGTAGAAACTGACTATAATTTACTTGATGAATTAAACGAATTAAAGAAATTAACTGAGGTTAGAATAGGTGAAAAAGAGTTAGAATTAAGATGTAATTTTGCAAGTGACCTACCTCAGAATTTATATGGTGATAAAGGTAAAATAAAACAGATAATAACTAATTTACTTACAAATGCAGTTAAATATACAGAAAAAGGATATATAGATTTTAGTGTCAGTTCTATAAATGAAAAAGATTTGTGTAAATTAAAAATAACAGTTGCTGATACAGGTAGAGGTATTAAAAAAGAGCAAATGGATAAATTATTTACTAAATTTAATAGACTTGAAGAAGATATGAATACTACAATAGAAGGAACAGGACTTGGACTTGCTATTACAAAATCACTAGTAGAATTAATGGGTGGTAATATAGTAGTTGACTCAGTATATGGTGAAGGCTCAAAATTTACTGTATTTGTAGGTCAAAAAATATCAAATGGAGTAGTAAAGAAAGAAGAAATAGAAGAAGTTATTACATTTGATAATAAGAAAGTATTAGTAGTAGATGATAATAACTTAAATATTAAAGTAGCATCTAAAACATTAAAAGAATTTAATCTAATTATAGATAGTGCGTTTAGTGGGGAAGAATGTATTAATAAAGTTAAAGAAAATAATTATGATTTAATACTAATGGATATCATGATGCCTCATATGAGCGGTGTTGAAACACTAAAAAAATTAAAAGAAATAGAAAACTTTAATACTAAAGTAGTTGCTCTTACAGCAGATGTAATGGAAGGTAAATCAACTAAATATATAGAAGTAGGATTTAATGATTATTTATCTAAACCAATACAAAAAGATGAGTTAAAAAGAGTTTTAAATAAATGTTTAAATGGAATAGATGTAAATAAAACAAAAGAAACTACTAAAGCAAAAATAAATCCTATAACTGATGAAGATATAGAAGTATTAAATAAAAAACTAGAAAGTATGAATGATAATACTTCTAGTGAATATAAAGGCAATATAGATTATTTAAAAGAGAATGATATAGATGTAGATGCAGCACTAGAATTACTTGGTGATATTGAGATGTATAACGATACACTTAAGACATTTAAAGAAGAATCTAAAGAAAGAATGCCTAGAATAGAAAAAAATAAAAAAGATAAGAATATGAAAGATTATAGTATTGATGTACATGCATTAAAGAGTGATAGTAAATATTTAGGATTTAAAAAACTTGCTAGTCTTTCATATGACCATGAGATAAAATCTAAAGAAAACAATTCGGATTACGTTTTAGAACACTACACTGAATTATTAAATGAATATAATAGAGTTGCTAATATAATTGATAAGTACTTAGGATAGATTGATATGGAATATGAAGTAAGATTTTATTTTTCAAAGAAAAAATTAGAAAATATTATATCAAAATTAAAAAGCATACAAGAACTTAAAATGAATGAAAGGTCCTATGAGAAAACTTTGCAATACGACCATCCAAATAGTAATATGAGTTTTTACTCTAAAGATATTGATGGAAGATTTAGGATTAGAGTTATAAAGTCTAGTTCTAATTCTAAGTGTAAAATAAGTTGGAAAAAGCGTTTATCTAATACAACTAAAACTGATGTAAATAAAGAAGAGGAAGTAGAACTAAATATTAATTATGAAGACTATGACAATTTGATGTTCTTAATAAATAATGTATTAAAAATGAAATTTATAGAAAGTTATGAAAGATATAGAACGACATTTGAAAATGATGAAGTTGAGATTTCAGTTGACGAATATCCTTTTGGAATCGCACTTGAAATAGAAAACAAAAGTAAGGACAAAGATGCTTCTTTAATAGTTAGAAAATGGACTGATATTTTAGGTTTAAATATTAATAATGCATATAGATTGTCATGGGATGATAAATATTCTAGTCTTTGTAAGGAACAAAATATAAAACAATATAAAGAAGTTTCTTTTGATTTGCCAATGCCAGAAATTAAAGATTAACTAGAGATTACCTCTAGTTTTTATATACAATAATCTATAAAGCCCTTAAAAACTATTGACAATATCGATTATTTAGTGTAGAATGGTGGGTAAGATAATTATAATACGCCGTAGGCTATTAATAGGAGGTCATATGGAAGAAGAATTAAAACACTTATCGTATACACTTGATAAGTATAATGAAGTAATTGATGATTCAAAACTAAAACTAAATAATTTAAAGAATCTATACAAAAACGATTACGATGCAATGCTAGAAGAAAAATTCAAATTAGAAGGTGAAATCAAATCTATTGAAAAAGCAAAAAACTCACCATATTTTGCTAGAATAGACTTTGAAAGTAAAACAAATAAAGATGTTTGCTATATAGGTAAACTTGGAGTAAGTGACTATGATAACAATTTAATAACAGTAGACTGGAGAGCACCTATATCAAGTCTATATTATGATTCAAATGTAGGGGATGCTAAATACAACTCTCCAGATGGAATAATATCTGGTAAATTACTTTTAAAAAGGCAGTACACTATAGAAAACAGTAAACTTATAAATTATAACGATGTAGATACAGTATCTAACGATGAATTATTAAAACCATATTTAAGTGTAAATGCTGATACAAGACTTAAAAATATAGTATCTACTATACAAAGTGAACAAAATAAAATAATAAGAGAACCTATTACAAAAAACTTAATAGTACAGGGTGTTGCCGGAAGTGGTAAAACCACAGTCGCACTACATAGAATTGCCTATCTAGTTTATAATTATAGAGACTTATACAAGCCTAGTGATTATATGGTAATAGGTCCTAATAAATTCTTTGTAAGCTATATATCAGGAATACTACCTGATTTAGATGTAAATGGTGTTAGTGAATACACCACTTTAGAACTCGCACTAAACTATATAGAAGAACCATTTAAAGTAAATAATTCACTAGATATATTAAAAGTTAAAGATGACATATCTAAATTTAAAACATCTATGAGTATGAAAAATAAAATAGATTCATATTTTAATTCACTTGAGATTTTGCCAAATACTGACTTTACTATAAGAGGGGTTAAAATATTAAATAAAAGTTTAATAAAAAGCCTTTATGAAGAAATAAACCAAAATATATATAAGAGTATTAAAAGTAGGGTAGATAGATTAATATTACTTATAAATAAATATATCGAAGAGAATAATGATTTAATACTATCCCGTTTAATTAAAGATAAAACAGATAAAAAAGTAATAGATGATTATAAAAATAATATAAATATTTATTTAAAAAGATACTTTACAGTATTAAATATAAAAGTTAAAGATATTTATATGGAGATATTAAATGATAATAATATAGATACTAAAAATATTAATATAAACGAAATAGATATAGAAGATATATACCCTCTTATGTATATTAAATATAAAATGGTTGGAAGTAATTTTGATAACTATAAACATATTGTAATCGATGAAGCACAAGATTATGGAGAGTTTAATTTCTATGTATTAAAAAAATTGTTTAAAAATGCAACATTTAGTATATATGGAGATTTAGCCCAAAGTCTATACTCATATAGAAGTATAACTGCTTGGGAGAGTTTATTAGATATATTTAAAAATGCAGAAATACTTAAATTAAATAAAAGTTATAGAACTACAATTGAAATAATGAATGAGGCAAATAAAATTAATGAAAGACTTAATCTTGATGTAGCAACTCCTGTAATTAGACATGGTGATGAAGTAGAATATACTAATAAAGATATATTAGATATAATAAATGAATTAAAAGAAAAATATAAGTCAGTTGCTATTATAACTAAAGATTCTTTAGAAGCTCAAGCACTCTATACAAAATTAAATAGCAAGATAGATATAAACTTAGTAGATAAAGATAATATCAATTTTGATAGTAATATAAATATACTTCCAAGTTATTTATCTAAAGGGCTTGAATTTGATGCAGTAGTAATAGTTAATAGAAATAACTTTAAAGATAATATATTAGATTTAAAACTTCTTTATGTTTCAATGACAAGAGCCTTACATAAACTTGTAATAATTAACTAAATAGTAATAAAAAGCAAGCAATTGCTTTTTTTCTGATATAATGTTATAATTATTAAGCATTAAATCTAAAGAAAGGAGGGAAATATGAGTAAGATTAGAATATTTGCTTTAGGTGGTCAAAACGAAGTAGGAAAAAATATGTATGTAGTTGAAGTTGATAAGAATATATATGTATTTGAAGCAGGTTTAAAACACGCTGATGATAAATTATTGGGTGTTGATTATATAATTCCAAATTATGACTATCTAAAAGAAAACAAAGAAAGAATTAAAGGTTTATTTATCACACATGGCCATGATGAACAAATGGGTGCGATATCAGATATATTAGTAGATTTACCTGATATAAATATATATGGAGGTAAATTTACTTTAGAAATAATTAAACAAGACTTAGAAGAAAGTGGGATAAGAAATGCTAATTTAATTGAAATTAAAGCAAATAAAAAAATAGACTTTAAAACTGAAAGTGTATTTCCAATACAAATCTCACACTCTATACCAGATAGTTATTTATATGTATTAAATACTAAAGATGGTTCAATTGTATTTACAGGTAATTACTTATTTGACCCATCTATGATGGGACCATACGCTACTGATATAGGTAAACTTGCATATATTGGTAAACAAAACGTACTCTGTTTAATGAATGAATCACTATATGCAGATAAAAAAGGCTTTACAAGTCCAAAACATAGAACAACTTTGATGGTTAGAGATATATTAAGTGATAATGAAGGTAGACTATTTTTCAATATATTTGAAAATCAAATATATAGAATTCAAGAAGTATTTGATGAAATATCTAAAACTGATAGAAATGTAGTAATAATGGGTAAATCCTTAGAAAGTATTATATTAAAAGGAATAGAATTAAACTATATAAAATTCGATAAAGAAAGAATTAAACCTATAACTCATGTAACAGATGAAAATATTATAGTAATAATATCTAATGAAAGAGAAAAACCATATTCTAGTTTAAAAAGAATACTTAGAAATTCAGATAAGTTTGTTACTTTAAAAGAAACTGATACAATAGTTATATTATCACCCTTATATGCAGGTAGTGAAATTACAGCAACTAAAGTATTCAATAAAATATCTAAAGTTGGAGCAAATCTAATGATATTATCTAAGCAATTACTATCTCCTCATGCATCAAGTGAGGATATTATGCTTATGATAAACTTAATGAAGCCTAAATACTATTTTCCAGTTACTGGAGAATATAAAGACCAAGTTGAAAATGCTGTAATAGCAACTGAATTAAATATACCAAAAGATAATATAATATTGAACTTGAATGGTGAAGTTGCAACATTTAAAGATGGTAAACTTGTAGATAATTTTGATAAAGTACCTGTTGATGATATATTAATAGATGGTAAAACTGCAGGTGACATTGGTGATTTAGTGCTAAAAGATAGAGAGATGTTATCTGATAGTGGTATTGTTATAGTAAATGCTAATATAGATAAAAAAACAAGGGCAATTATTAATAAACCTAATATATCTACAAAAGGATTTATATATGTAAAAGATAATATAGATATAATTAAAGAAGCTGAGACTATAGTAAGTTCAGTAATTCAAGAAAACGTTAAAGAAAACTATATAGATTATAATAAATTAAAATTAGATATAAGAGATAAACTTGGTAAATATTTCTATAAAGAAACAGAATGTAAACCTATGATAGTAATAGTTGTACAGGAAGTATAAATACTTTAAAAATTGTAAAAAAAATAGATAAAACTGTTTTAGAAATTGTGCTAAAAACTGTTAAATTTTAGATAATAGATTCACGAAAAAATAGTATTTTGATGAAAAGTAAAAAATGTTTTTACTTTTTTTACTTTTTATAGTATAATTAATATAGATTGTAGGAGATGATATGATGAAACATATTTACACAAGTCTTGATATAGGTTCAGACACAATAAAAATAGTAGTGTGTGAATTATATCAAAACAAGTTAAATTTACTTGCTGCATCTTCATTTAAATCTAAAGGAATAAAAAAAGGTTTGATTAGTGATTTTGAATTAGCAACTGAATGTATAAAATCTGCATTTGCTGAAGTTGAGGATATGCTTGGTATAAAAATTAAAAAAGTAATATCTTCTGTACCATCATTTAATGCAGAGTACAATATAATTACAGGTAACGTAAAAATATTAAATGAGGATGGTATTGTAACTAGTGATGATATTATAAAGTCACTTGAAGTAGCAGCTAAATCAATTACATTTAATTCAAGAGAGATAGTAACAGTTCTTCCAATTGATTTTACTGTAGATGATAATGCTTTAATAAAAAATCCTAAAGGAATGAAGTGCTCTACACTTGGATGTCGTGCAGTTTTAGTTACCACACCGAGAAAAAATGTATATTCAGTAGTAAATTTATTAGAAAATATTGGAATTGAAGTTGTAGATATAACTCTCAATGAAATTGGTGATTTATATTCTTTTAATAACAAACTATTTGATGAAAAAGTTGGAGCTATAATAAATATTGGAAGTGACATTACAAATGTATCTTTATATAATAGAAGTATTATAGTAAAGAGTAGTGCAGTAAATATGGGTGGCAAAAACGTAGATAGCGATATATCATATATGTATAAAGTTGATGCTAAAACTGCTTGTAATTTAAAACTAAAATTTGCTTTAGCTCATAAAAAAAATGCTAGTGTTAATGATATTGTTGAAGTCAAGACTGCTACACAAAATATTTTGAAAATAAATCAGTTTGAACTATCTGAAGTTGTAATGTCAAGACTTGAAGAAATATTAAATGAAGCTAAAAAAGAAATAAATCTCTTGACAAGTAAAAAAATAGATTATATTATAATTACTGGGGGTACTAGCAATATGCTAGGATTTGAATACGTCGTGAGAGATGTGTTCGGTGATAGCGCAAATATAGGAAATGTTAAAATGTTAGGAATAAGAGATAATATTTATTCGTCTTGCGTTGGAAATATAGTATATTTTATTAGTAAACTAAAATTAAAAAATAAAAATTATAGTATGATTAGTGATAATGAGGTTTATCAAATGACATCTATAAGTTCAAGGAAATTGAGTACATCAGATTCAATGCTAGGAAAAATATTTGGATTTTTCTTTAGCGAATAGAGGAGGAAATTATGTTTGGATTAGAAATGGATCAAGTTGCTAAAATAAAAGTTATTGGAGT
>CANRDA010000016.1 GCA_947629285.1 uncultured Bacilli bacterium | reverse complement strand
CAAATTTTAGTGAAATAAATTCTTCTTTTTCTTTTAACATAATACCTCCATTCTATTCCCTTTTATTCTTTTATTTTTAAACTATTCAATACAAACTAAAAATGATATATATCACCTCCTATATATATCATTTCACAAAACTTTTCGATTTCCTTTTTTTTCTTAAAACTTTTTTTTAAAATGTGTAAATTTCACATGATTTTCACATAAAAAAAGGAAATATTCCTATTTCCACTACTTGTTTTTCTTAAGTTTTTCATCAAAGATTCCTTCACATAATTCGTCCATACTAACTCCTAAGATTTTTGCAATCTTGTACATAGAATAAAATGATAGTGATTTTTGTCCTCCAGGACTTACAATATGCCTTATATATTCATAAGAAATGTCTATTTCCTCTGAAAATTCCATCAAGTTTACATTTTTTTCTTTACACATTTTTCTAACGTTAGTACCAACTATATATTGAATATCATCTTTTGATTTAAACTTATTTTCGTCTTTTAAATCAAGCATACTATCACCACACATAATTATCTCATAGCAATTTTTTTAAGTATGCAAACGGAAAGTTTGCAAGAAAATGTGTAATAATGTGTAAATTAAATAATATAATCTAATAGATAAAAAAGGAGGAAAGTATGATTAATAAAAGAAGTTTATGGTTTCTAACACTTTTTAGTTTAATTTTGGTATTAAGTATATACTATATTACAATGCCTAGTGAATTATTACTTACAACAAACAAGACAAAAACTGAGGATAAAGCACCCACCATATCTATTGAAGAAAGTGATTTACTAGTTGCCTTAAGAGTAGAATCAGATGAAGAGATGACAAAACAAATAGAAGATTTAAAATCAGTTTTAACAAATGCAGAATCTTCTTCCGAAGACAAAAACAAAGCTTATGAAAAAATAAAAGAGTTAAATGATATACGTGGTGAGGAAGAAAAGTTAGAAAATCAAATAAAAGAGACTTATAAATTAGATACATTTATTAAAATTAAAGATACTGGAATAAGCGTTACTGTTAATAGTAGTGAACACTCAAGTGAACTAGCTAATAACATAATGAGAACTATACAATCTAATTATGAAGATTCCAAATATATAACTATAAAATTTCAAAAGTAACATTTTGAAGTTTTTTTAGGCACTTACAATCACTTAAAAATATATGCATCATAAAATAATATGAGATAAAATATAAACCACTCTATTAGGAAGTGAGGTAAAAATGAAAAAAAGCATTTTAACTAAAAGAGAAAAACAAGTATTTGAAATGCTGATAATAAATAAAACAACTAAGGAAATCGCAACAACATTAAATATAAGTGAAAAGACTGTTAGAAATCATATTTCAAATGCTATGCAAAAACTTGGTGTTAAAGGAAGAGCAAGTGCCGTTGTAGAATTATTAAGACTTGGAGAAATTTCTTTATAAAACGTATTTTTATACGTTTTTTTTCATATAGTTTTATAGGTGATTTTATGTTAAAAAAAATATATACTAAAAAACTAATAGTTTGTTTTGTCGCACTATTTGCTATACTCCTTATTTATGTTATTCCAGATAATAGTCAAGAAATCAACGAAGAAATTAGTTATGTAGATAAAGATATTCAAACATCTACTATATTTTTGCTAGATTCAAATAACTATCTTGCAAGTACTAAGATAGTTACTAAAAGTAAAGATTTAGAATCTAAGGCAAAAGAACTTATGAAGGCACTAATCATTGATTCTGATAAACAAGATAGTATTCCAAGTGGATTTAAAGCAGTTATTCCAAGTAATACAGAACTTCGTAGTTTAACTTTTAATGATGGAGTTATTAAAGTAGATTTTACATCTGAACTCATGAATACAAGTATAGAAAACGAAGAGAAAATAATAGAAGCAATAGTCTATACTTTAACTAGTATAGATGAAGTTAAGTATGTAATTATATATATGGACGGTAATATTCTAACTAAACTACCACAATCTAAAATTACTCTACCATCAACTCTTGATAGAAGTTTTGGTATAAATAAAGAATACAATATAAATAGTACTAAAGACATTAATAAAACAACTATATATTATGTAAGTGAATTTAATGACATAGAGTATTATGTTCCTGTTACTAAAGTAAATAATGATTCAAGAAGTAAAATAGAAATAATTATTGATGAGTTAAGTAGCAGTAATGTTTATAAGACTAATCTTATGAGTTATTTAAACAGTAATACTAAGGTACTTTCAGTTAATGAACTAGAAGATGAACTTGTGGTTAATTTTAATAGTGCGATTTTTAACGATATAAATACTAAAGAGATTTTAGAAGAAGTAATATACACTATTTCTATGAGTGTGAGTGATAATTACGATGTAGATACAGTTATTTTTAACGTAGAAGACGAAGAAATTTACAAAAGTGTGATTAAAAGTATTGAATAATTTATAAATTTATTATATAATTATCTTGTTCCTTGGAACTGATGTCCCAGTAGCTCAGCTGGATAGAGCATCGCCCTTCTAAGGCGAGTGTCAGGAGTTCGAATCTCTTCTGGGACACCATTTAAGATAATAACTTGCTTATGCAAGTTTTTTTGTTTAAAAAAAAGATTCATTTCATAAAATCTTTTTTACTAATATAATCAATATCTAAAAATTTAAATAAATCAATTAATTCATTATCAATTTTCATATTGTAATATTTTGGCTTTGCACATATATTCTTTTAAAATTCTATAATATATCCTAAATAATTTTCTGGAAAGCCACAAGCAAGTTCATTCCACATTTTTCCAGAAAAAGTAAATCCTACCTTTTCGTGTAATCTAATTGATTCTTTGTTTCCTTTTTCTATACCAGATATTAATAATTTTGCATTTTTCTTTTTAACCTCATTAATACCATATCTTAATATTTGTTCTCCATATCCTTTTTTTCTTTCACTTTTTAAAGTAAACAAACTAAATAAACACCAAAGGTTATCTACATTGTTGTATTGTAAAAGATTAATCATTGAAATTATTTTTTCACACTCTATATTTAAAATTAGCATAGAATCATTATCTTGATTTTCATTAAATATAAATTCCAAATGCTCACTAATTTCTTTTAGATTTGCTATCTTTGAATCATCGTTTTTAAATAATTGTTCAATCATATTTAAATATTTGTTTTTATTCTTGTAATAATCTTTTTTAGTTATTATTTTATATTCACTCATAGTTACCTCCAGATAAAATTAGTACACAAAATTCCCAAGAAACATAAATTTTGTCATTCAAAATAACATTTAATATCTATAATCAATTTTCATACATAATCTCAATCAAAGATATATCCTCACCTAATTTATCAACATATTCCTTGCCTAAAACTTCTTTTAAATATTCAAACTTTTTTATAAATAATTCACTGGGATATAAAAATAAATCTAATGAATTCAAAAATAAATCTTTAGAATAATATACTCCATTTTTATTTAAATAAGAAATAATTTTACACACATTTTCTAAATCTATTTGCCTTATCAAATTTTCATCAAAATTTTCTTTCAATATTTCTACATATATATCATTTAACCAATTCATTTTTACATCCTCCATCAATATCTTTTAGTTCATTCATCTTTAATGGATATTTTACAATTAAATAATTAATATCAATATTATATTTTTTTCTTAATATCCATGGCTGTTTACCAAATAATAAATTTAATTTTTCATTTATTATTAAAGGTATATTATTTTCATTTAGGTATTGTATTAAAGCATAATTTTGTGATGGAGAATTAAGCAAAAATGATGTATTTAAATATCTGTCAATACCAAAATACTCAACAATTTGTATAAGAATAGGTATTTTAGAAATCATCGACTTGCTCTTTGATATAATTGATGAAGTCAATAATTTTTTAAATCTATCGTCTTTCCAACAATCCATTTTCAACAATTGTTGTATATCCTCTAATTTAGCGTGAGCTAATGTTTCTGAAGTAAATAATTCTGGGTGATCCTTAAACTCCTGACTTCGTATTATTTTTTGAATTTCGTCTAATTTAGCATGGGCTAATGTTGTCGAAGTAAATAACTCTGGGTAATCCTTAAACTCCTGACTTCGTATTATTTTTTGAATTTCGTCTAATTTAGCATGGGCTAATGTTTGTGATGTAAATAACTCTGGGTGGTCCTTAAACTCCTGACTTTGTATTATTTTTTGGATTTCGTCTAATTTAGTATGAGCTAATGTTTGTGATGTAAATAACTCTGGATGGTCCTTAAACTCTTTACTTCGTATTATTTTTTGAATTTCGTCTAATTTAGCATGGGCTAATGTCTGTGATGTAAATAACTCTGGATGGTCCTTAAACTCTTTACTTTGTATTATTTTTTGGATTTCGTCTAATTTAGAATAAGCAAATGTTGTTGAAGTAAATAACTCTGGATATTCCTTAAACTCTTTACTTTGTATTATTTTTTGGATTTCGTCTAATTTAGTAATTCCCCATGCAATTCCAACCGCTATTGAAAGATTACTTGCTTTATTCAAAAAAGGTATATTTAAATTTTCAACATCCATAATTATTTTTTGAGGAACAGCTAATATACCTGTTATTTTATTAATAATATTTTCATTATAATTGTCTTTAACATAATTATATGTTTTTATTAATTCATTTGGATTCGAAGATAGAACATGTAAGCAAGTTTCAATATTACTAAAAATTATCTTTTGTTTTTTTAAAAAAAGTACATTTGTTTTTATGCTACCAACATTTTTATATAAAATACTTGGACATTTTTCTATATTACTCTGAGAAATATATAGCTCATTAATTAAATAATTTAATGTTTGTTCAATATCACAATATCTGCCCAATTCTAAGATATTATTACTTTTATTGACAATTTTTTCTATATTCAATTTATATTTTTCGCATAACATTTTTAAAGTATATTGACCTATCATTCTAATCCCCTTTTCATTACAAGTTATTATACCAAATAATAATTTTTATGGCAATAAATAATTTCAGCAATTATAAAATAAAAAGAGACTGCTAACAGTAATCAAAAATAACAAGCCTCAATTTAATTAACATAAAATATTTTTTATCCCATTACTTGCCCACCATTATTATGTATAACTTGCCCTGTCATATAACTAGAATCATCACTTGCTAAAAATACAAATGTAGGTGCAAGTTCATAAGGCATTGCTCCTCTTGCCATAGCAGCATCCGCACCTAGTGATGGTATTTTTTCTTTTACCCAACAAGCAGGTTGCAGTGGTGTCCAAAAAAATCCAGGCGCAATTGCATTTACTCTAATATTTTTTAAAGCTAAATTGCGTGCGAGAGCTCTTGTAAATCCAACTATTGCTCCTTTAGTAGTAACATAATCAATCAACTGTGGGTCTCCATAAAATGTTGTAACTGAAGATAGATTAATTATAGAATCTCCTGAGTTTAGATAAGGTAAAACCTCTCTAGTCAAATAAAACATTCCATATATATTTACTTTCATAGTTCTATCGAACTGTTCATCTGATATACACTCTAAACTATCTTGTTGATACTGAACTCCAGCATTGTTAACAAGTATATTTATTTTACCAAATCTATTTATAGTCGCTTCAACTATTTTTTTACAAAAATTTTTATCAGATATATCTCCAGAAAGTAGTAAACATTCTCCACCTAAAGATTCTATATATCTTTTTGTCTCTTCTGCATCAACATGTTCATTATAGTAAGGTATTACTACTTTAGCGCCTTCTTTTACAAAAGCAACTGCAGCAGCTCTACCTAGTCCACTATCCCCTCCTGTTATAATCGCAACTTTATCTTTTAATTTGCCTGAACCTATATAATTAGGATTATCGAATATAGGTCTTGGATACATTATATATTCAAGTCCAGGTTGTTCAGGCTGAGATTGTTCTGGTGCCATTATAGAATACTCAGTATTTTCTATTCCAAAATTATCATAATAATTATAAAATTTATTACCAAATTTATAATCGTAATTCATCAAATCACTCCTCTATTTAATATATGTGTTAAAAGATAAATAGTTAATATACCATTTTTTATTTGAATATTAAATGAATATTAAAAAGAAGTTAATTCATCTTAACTTCTTTATATTATCTTATATTTTTCTATATGCTCATTAAATATCTTAATATCTAAAAATCATCATCCATTAAAAAATCAAAAATATTAATATAATTTATTCCATCTTTAGAATAATCTTCCTTATTAGTTGAAATTACATATTTAGGATAATTGTCCTTTATATTGTCAAAAGCCTTGAATTCTCTTTCTCTAGTATCTTCATTTGACAAATCATAACAAGCCTGAATATATTTAATATTCTTGTTTTTGGAGGCTATAAAGTCTATTTCTCCTTCCTTAGTTTTCCCTATATAAACATCATACCCTTTTTTTATTAATTCATTATATATTACATTTTCAAAAGCCTGTGAATAGTTAATTTCTTTACTATTAGTTTTAATTCTCTTTACACCTAAATCAGTTGCATAAAATTTATTTAATGATTTCAAAACTTCTTTACCATTTATATCATATCTATAAACTCTATTGATAATAAAAGTTGAGCAAAGTGCCTCTAAATATTTATACAAAGTGTCGGTCGCAACATTATTGCCACTTTTATTAAGATAATCTAACACATTTGTTGCAGAAAACTCTCTAGTTTCAGTTTCTAATACATATTGAAGTATTTTATTAAACGAAGTAATATCAGATATTCCTAGTCTATCTACAACATCTTTAAGAAGTATAGAATCATAAACATCCCTAATATAATTTTCTTTTGAATCATTATTAGAGAAAGTAAATCTTTGTGGTAGAGTTCCCCATTCAAAAATATCTAATAACAAATCAAAATAATTTTCTTTCTTAGTATTTGTAATTTCAACAACCTCTTTAAATGACAATGGATTAATTCTAAAGCTTACATATCTTCCAGATAAATCAGTAGATAATTCTAAAAATGTCATTTTACTATTTGAACCAGTAATAAATATACTAAATTGTTCTGTAATTCTTAAAGAATTAATAGCCTTTTCAAATTCATCAACTTTTTGAACTTCGTCTAAAAATACATAATATGTTTCTTTATCTTTTACTAAGCTTTTAATATAGTTATTTAATTCGATTGCAGTTGTTATATTCGAATAATCAAGAGATTCAAAGTTTATATATATGATGTGGTCATCTTTAACGCCATCAGCTTTAATCTCTTCTATTATTTGTTGTAATATTACAGATTTACCACTTCTTCTTAATCCACATAAAATTTTTATGAGTGAATTTACATAGTAAAAATCTCTAATTTTATTTAAGTAAAATTTTCTTTTCAACATAATACTTCACCTCTTCATTAATATTATATAACAAATTTTTCAAAAAATAAAGTTTTTTGGTTGAATTGGAAAAACTTTTTATTTTTGAATTTTTTTTGGTTAGAATGGAAAAAGAAGTTAACTCATCTTAACTTCTATTTTTTCTTTACCACCCATATATGGTCTAAGTACTTTTGGAATAGTTATACTTCCATCTTCATTATAGTTATTCTCAATTAAAGCGATAAGGGCACGTGTATTTGCGAGTACTGTATTATTTAGAGTGTGTACGAAATAATTACCATTTTCACCTTTTGCTCTTATTCCAAGTCTTCTTGCTTGAGCATCACCTAGTGTTGAACAACTACCTACTTCAAAGTATTTCTTCTGTCTTGGGCTCCATGCTTCTATATCACAAGACTTAACTTTTAAATCTGCTAAATCACCACTACAACATTCTAGTTGTCTTACTGGTATATCCATATTTCTAAAGATATCTACTGTGTATTTCCACATCTTGTTGTACCACTCCATAGACTCTTCAGGCTTACATAAAACAATCATTTCTTGTTTTTCAAATTGATGAACTCTATATATACCTCTTTCTTCTAGTCCATGCGCACCTACTTCTTTTCTAAAGCAAGGTGAATATGATGTCATTGTTATAGGAAGTTCTTCTTCTTTTATTATTTCTCCTTTAAATTTACCTATCATAGAGTGTTCACTAGTACCTATTAGGTATAAATCTTCGCCTTCTATTTTATACATCATTGCATCCATTTCAGCAAATGACATAACGCCATTTACTACATCACTTCTAATCATAAAAGGTGGGATACAATATATAAATCCTTTATCTATCATATAGTCTTTCGCATAACTCAACATCGCACTTGAAAGTCTTGCAATATCTCCCATTAAATAATAAAAGCCATTCCCACTAGTTCTTGCTGATGCATCTTTATCAAGTCCATTTAATTTATTTATTATATCTGCGTGATATGGTATTTCATAGTTTGGTACTTTAGGCTCTCCAAATTTTTCTATTTCAACGTTCTCACTATCATCTTTTCCAATAGGAACACTCTCATCTATTATATTTGGAATAATCATCATTTTTTTCTTTATTTCAAGTTCTAACTCTTCTTCTTTTTTACCTAACTCTTCAATTTCACTACCATATTTAGAGATTTCTTTTTTAATAGATTCTGCTTCTTCTTTTTTACCTTCTCTCATAAGAAGTCCTATCTCACTACTTTTAGAATTCTTTAAAGCGCGTAAGTCATCGCCTTTTTTCTTACACGCACGATATTCTAAATCAAGTTTTTCTACTTCATCTACTATAGGTAATTTTTCATCTTGAAATTTCTTTCTTATATTTTCTTTTACTAACTCCTTGTTTTCTCTTATTAATTTAATATCTATCATATTGACCTCCAAAATTTATTAATCCTTTGTAATTTATGTTCTAATTTTATCACTTTACACTTTATAAGTCAATATAGTTATATATTTTTAAACTTTTAAAACGCATAATTTATAAGTATTTGCGTATAATATTGATAAAGATAGTATGTAGTAGTTATGTAGTAAAAATTATTGACATTTAGTGAGGGATGTGTTACTATTAAATAGAAAGTGAGATGAGATTATGGCTAGTTTAACAAGTGCGATTAATGTTAATGTTGATACAGAAATTAAAAATCAAGCTACTGAAATTTTAAAAGGATTAGGATTAAATATGAGTACATTCATTAATATGGCTTTAGCTCAAGTTGTTAAAAGAGACGGTGTGCCTTTTGAAGTAGTTAATCCTAAACCTAGTAGAAAATTAAAGAAAGCATTAAAAGAATTAGAGAAAGTAGAAAATGGAAAAATTAAATTAAAAAATTACGATAATATGGCTGATTTAATAAAAGATTTAAATGAGGACTAAAGTATGAAGTACACAATAAAATTTATGAATAGTTTCAAAAAAGGACATAAAATAGCTAAAAAGCAAGGAAAAGATTTAAATAAATTATATTCAATTATATTCAATTATATTCAATTATAGAATCCCTTGCAAATGGTGAAACACTTGACATAAAATATAAAGACCATGCTTTAACTGATTGTAAAGAGTATAAAAACTGTAGAGAATGTCACATAGAGCCTGATTGGTTATTAATATACAAATATAATAAAGATAGTTTAATATTATTTTTAGTTGAAACTGGAAGCCATAGCGAACTTTTTAATAGATAGAAGTAATAACTTCTTTTTTTATATTTATACAAAAAGATAGTAAAACAATCTACTACCTTTAATATATATTAATTTTATTTTTTTACTTTTTGTACACCTTTTTCATTTTCTTTTGAGCGTGTTAACTTCTTATCCTTATTTTTCATTTTAGATAATAATTTAATTATAAAATTTAAATGTTTCTTACCATTTTTAGTATTAGTATCCTCTAATGTTTTATTAAGAGTAGTTTGAACCTCAACTGGAGTAATTCCATTCTCTAAAGCTCTCTTTATTCTTTCACTATTTTCTTTTACTAAAGTAGATTTATACTCATCACTATTACTCTTTTCAATATCACTTTTCATCTCAGTTATAACTTCTACTGATTCTTTTAACTGAACTGGTGTTTTACCTAATTCATCTGCTTTGGCTGCAACATCTTCAAGTGTCGAGTTAACTGCCTCACCACTTACTCCATTATATATTGCATCACTTAAATATTCTTCATTCTCTTTAACAGTATTACTTACCATATTACCACCTACATTAATTTTATCTAATATTTTTATTTTGTTCAATATTTTATAAAATATAATATTTGATTTTACGCTTCATAGGACAAAATGTGTAAAGCATATAATATTTTGAGGTGTATTATGTTTAATTTTATTAAAAAACTTTTTAAAGACTTCTATATTTTTACTGCTGCCTATTCTAATAACAGTTTCCCTGAACCACTTTCTAAAGATGAAGAAGATTTATATGTTGAAAAGGCTAACTTAGGAGATAAAGAAGCACGTTCTAAACTTATAGAACACAACTTAAGATTAGTCGCTCATATAGTCAAGAAATACGACAATAAAAACGAAGATACTGATGATTTAATAAGTATTGGAACTATCGGACTTATTAAAGGCGTTGATAGTTATTCTAAAAAGAAAAACACAAGACTTACTACTTATGCTGCAAGATGCATTGAAAATGAAGTATTAATGTATTTTAGAAACAATAAAAAAAGAAGTAAAGATATAAGTATTAATGAATCAGTTGGATTTGATAAGGAAGGAAATGAAATAACTATACTTGATATATTAAAGACTCCCACGCCCGACTTTGCACTCGATATACATAAAGAAAACAATATAGAGGATTTAAAAAAATATCTAAGTGTCTTAACACCTAGAGAAAAAGAAATTATTATTGCAAGATATGGACTTGAGGATAACGACGAAATAACACAAAAAGAAATAGCAAAAAAACTTAATATTTCAAGAAGTTATGTATCTAGGATAGAAAAAAGAGCTCTAACTAAAATCTTAAGAGAGTTCTTAAAAAACAATAAAGATGTTTAAGTCTTTATTATTTTTGAATTCCGTCTTCTCTATATGATATCCCACCAGGAATAAACATATCCTTATCAGCCGGTACCTTTAAAACAAAATCAACAATTTCTAAAGGTAGTTTATCTGGTGTTGTTTCAAACACTCCAACAGTGTACCTAGATTCTTTAGTAACTTTATTTACTCCTTTTAAATTATTAACCATATCTATATTACATATCTTAGGTATGTAGTATTTTACATAGTATTTATCATTTTCTTTTTCTATTTCAATACTTAATGCATGTCCAACATCTCTTACCATCATTATTACTTTGTCATCCTTTAAAGACATTATCTCGACATAATCAGTATTTAAATCCTCTGGAAAAGCTAAAAATATTTTATCTGATATTTCATTTGGTGTACCATATAGAGTTATATTATTTCCTTCATTATTTTTTTTACTTGCAAGTACTGGTAAATTTCTATAATTATTTTTATTATTAACAATCGTTTGATGTACTATATGAAGTACCTCATTAAGTGATTTAGCTTCACTCAAAGATACTCCCCATCCACCTTCACCAAAACAATTCTCACCTACTTTGTTTACTAAATCTTCACGCATATTAGCAAAACAAACATCATGAAAATGTTTTAATTTGTTAAAGTCATACCCGCTTTTAATCAGTTCACTTTTATATGCCTTTATAAGATTTTTGAAGTACTTTTTATCAGGCTTTAAAAAGTCAAATTTATCTAAAATAGTTCCTATATAGTATTCTATATCATTGAGTGCCTTAAAAAGAGAATCACTATATTCTATCAAAGTTTCTTTACTATATCTATACTCTTCTTTAGGATAAGTAGAGTGTAATATATTTTTAACTTCTATATCATATTTAAAAAATTTTTCCATATTATCTAAATTTTCTAAATACTTTTTCATATTATATAAATTTTTATCCATACTATCACCATAATAATTATACTAAATTATTTGTTATCTTTCAAATATTTATCTAGTAAACTTATCAACTCTTCTTTAGTTTCAGTTTTAAATATAGCCTCTTTTAATTCTTTAGAATTCTTTAATCCTTTTAAATACCAAGATGCATGACTTCTTATCTCAAGCATAGCAACTTTATAAGGTTTAGTTTCTATTAAGAGCTCCAAATGTCTTTTTATCATATCTATTTTTTCTTCTAAAGTAACTTCTTGAGGTTGCATGCCATTTTCTAAATAGTCTACACATTCTTTTATAAGCCAAGGGTTTCCTAATACTCCTCTACCTATCATTACTGCATCACAATGAGTTTCATCAAGCATCCTTTTAGCATCATAGCAACTTTTTATATCTCCATTACCTATTACAGGAATATTTACATTTTCTTTAACGCTTTTAATTATACTCCAGTTAGATGAACCACTATATCCTTGCTTTCTTGTTCTAGGATGTACTGTAATAGCGCTTGCTCCAGCTTTTTCTACTACTTTAGCAATCTCTATAGCATTAATACTTTTCTCATCCCAACCACTTCTTATTTTAACTGTAACAGGTACACTAACAGATTCCACAACCGCACTTACTATATCATAGACCTTTTCTGGGTCTTTTAGTAAAGCACTTCCTGCTTGACTAGATATAGCAACCTTAGGTACAGGACACCCCATATTTATATCTATTATATCTGGATGCATATTTTCTTCTATATACTTAGCAGCTATTACAAAAGATTCTTTATCACTTCCAAATATCTGCTGTGAGATAGGTCTTTCAAAATCAGTCATATAAAGCATTTCTTTAGTCTTTTCATTTCCATACATAATTGCTTTATCACTAACCATCTCTGCAACTATTAATCCCGCACCCATCTGTTTTATAATTGTTCTAAACGCACTATTACTTATCCCTGCCATAGGCGCTAAAACTACTCTATTTTTAATCTCTACATTTCCTATTTTAAACATAAGACCACCATCTATATTCTATCACAAAAGTAAAAGAAAAAGTTAACTATATTAACTTATCGATATCTTTAGGTACTTTATCTTGAACTACTGCATTTATTATCTTATCTTCTTGCTCTTTTGATACATCCCTGCCTGTCATTTTACTCAATGTTTGTATAACCTCTCTAAGTGTACCCTCATTCTTTAAATCGTTTTGTTGTAATTTTTTAGCAAGGTCCATTATAGTATCCTTACCTACATTAGTTCTTTTCTCTACTCTATTAAAAAAAGAATCTGAAAAAGCCATAAAAACCTCCTACATTAGTGTATGTAAAAGGTTTAAATAAGTTAATCTTTTATTGATAACATAAGCCCTATTATTAAATAATATATAGGTGCGACTTGTATTACACTTATATTAGCAAATGCTTGAATACTATACGCAACAAATCCACTTAGTAATAGAAACATTAATTTATTATTAGATTTAAGTCCTTTAATAAACGTTATTAAACAAAGTAACAAATATGGAATAAGTCCTAAAATGCCAGTTGTTGTAAGTGTATGAAGATATACATTATGTGCATTATCTACTAACATACAGTAATTATTAGGCATACTCGCAAATCTTCCATTAGTTATTATGATACCAACAGAAGCATTTACTAATTTATTAGGATAAGCTAAATAAAAATTATCAAAGCCAACACCATTTACAAAATTATTTTTTACAATATCTAAACTGTTTTCCCATATTTTGAGTCTTCCATTTCCCCCACTTTCAACAGTTTCTGTTATACCATCTACACTAAATTCATTATTTTTTAAATTTAATTGTGAGTTTATCAAAGATACTGATGGATAAGTTAATATTAATATACTACTTAATATTAATAATTTTTTTACATTAAGTTTTTTCTTTATATGAAGAAAGATAGCAATAAATATTATAGTTATGAAAAGTGTAATAAAAGGTCCTGTAGATTGTGCATTTATCAAAGAAATAAATAATAGAATTATTATTAAACTTTCTTTTAAATTAACTTTTTCATCAATTAAAAAATTACACACAATAATACTTAATATAGTAACAATAAAACTCCCAAAAAAATTAGGATTTCCACATAAGCCCATTGCCATATACTTATCATCTGAATATCTAAGTATAAAGTCAAAATCAGTATAAATTTGAAATAAGGCATATATTGAATTTATAACTGCAATAATTACCAAAAATTTTATAAAAGATTTTATATCATCTTTAGTTCCATGATATCTCCAATTTATAAAAAGCAAATAATAACTGAGTATTGACAACAATCCTTCGTGTCTATAATTTTTACCAAATATTGCAATTTTATAATCAATTGAAAATACTGTAGATATAATACCTGTTATAACAAGGAAGAAAAATACATAATCAATAATGTCTAATTTCCTTTTCGTTTTAATTAAGTTATTTATATATACAAATAATAAAATTGGAACAGATATATACAATATTATAGCAGGATTAGTGTAGTCATAATTATTAACAACACCAAACATTTCTAAATTCATAGAAAAGAATTTTATAAAAGGTACTCCTATTAATATACACAAACTTATTATTTTTAACAATTTTTTATTATCAAGCTTTTCCATACTACCACCTATTCAATAATATCATAGAAAATTTAATAAGGGAACTATTCTTCCCCTTTACTTTTAAAATTTATAACTATTGGAGTACCACTAAAATCAAATGATTCTCTTATTTTGTTCTCTAAATATCTTTTGTAAGAAAAGTGTACTAAGCCTTTACTATTTACTTGTATATTAAATGTTGGAGGCATAGTTCTTACTTGACTAGAAAAATATATCTTAAGTCTTTTACCTTTGTAACTTGGAGGTAAATTAAGTTCATATGCATCGTTTATAACATTATTAAGTAGACTTGTTTTAATCTCTTTTTTACTATTTTCATATGCATTTAATACCTCTGGCATTAATGTATGTATCCTTTTTTTTGTTTTCGCACTTAAAAATACTACTTTGGCATAATCCATAAATGCAAAATCAGCATTTATATCATCTTTCCATTTTTTTATCGCACTATCTTTATCTTCTATTAAGTCCCATTTATTTACAACAATCACACATGCTTTACCAGCATCTTTAATATATCCTGCTATATGCTTATCGTGCTCTATTATACCTTCCTCTGCATTTATAACAAGTACACATACATCCGACCTATCTATTGCCTTTAAACTTCTAAGCAAACTATATTTTTCAATATTTTCGTATACTTTACCTTTTTTTCTCATACCAGCTGTATCTATAACAACGTATTTTTCATTGTTATAATTAAACTCAGTATCTATCGCATCCCTAGTAGTTCCAGCAACACTAGATACTATAACTCTATCTTCATTTAGTATTGCATTAACTAGACTACTTTTACCTACATTAGGTCTACCTAGTATTGAAAATCTAACTTTAGTATCATCTATCTCTTCTTCAAATTTAGGAAAATTACTAGTAATTAAATCAAGCAAATCATATATTCCTGTACCTTGCTCTCCACTTACCTTAACTATTTTTTCAAATCCTAATTCGTAAAAGTCATATTCGGTTTCTTTTATCTTTTTACTATCACATTTATTTATAGCAACGATGACTTTGTTAGATACTTTCTTTAACATATCTCTAACTAAAAAGTCGTCTCTTGTAAGTCCTTCTTTACCATCTACAACAAACACCACTATATCTGCTTCATCTATTGCAAGTGTTGCTTGAACTTTTATTTCATTATTAAAATTATCCTTACCCAGTTCAATACCACCAGTATCTATTAAGTGAAATTTATAATCCTTATAAGTTACACTCCCGTATATTCTATCACGAGTTACACCCGGAGTATCTTCTATAATAGATATCTTTTTACCTACCATTTTATTAAATATAGTACTTTTACCTACATTAGGTCTACCCACTAAAGCAACTACTGACTTTTTCATAATATCACCTTTTTCTTGTCATATTATATCATGTTATTTAATTTTTTCAAACAAAAAAGTTTAATCATTTGACTAAACCTTTTATATTAACTATTTAGATGCTAATTTAGTTGTTACATCATCTAATCCATCAGCACTAACTGTTATTGTTCCAC
>CANRDA010000015.1 GCA_947629285.1 uncultured Bacilli bacterium | reverse complement strand
AATGATTATAGTGGACCATCTATAGTAATTGCTTATGCACCTTGTATATCACATGGTATCAAAGGTGGTATGACAAATAGTGTTAATATGGAACGTCTAGCAGTAGAATGCGGTTACTATCCAATATTTAGAAGACATCCTATAAATGGATTTACTCTTGATAGTAAGAATGTAGATTTTGATAAATATGAAGAATTTTTAAACTTACAAACTAGATATTCTATGCTAGAAAAAGTAAATAAAAATCACGCTAAAGAGTTACTTGAAAATAATAAAAAGTGTGCTCAAGAAAGGTTTGAATATTATAAAAGTTTAGAAAATAAACTGAGTAAAAATGAATAACTTTTACTCAGTTTTTAAATTTTATAAAAAAAGAGTAAACTCTTTTTCCGTGAATACTGCGAATATTCATTATATTATGGTACATTTTAGTAATTTTAAACATATAAATTCTTTATTTTTTGATTATTATTTAGTATAATTATTTTGGGTGACAATCTGAAAAGATTATTAGTGCCTTTAATAAAATGAGAGGAATGATTGGTTACTATGAACATATTAAAAATAGAAAATTTGACCGTATCAGTTGATAATAAAATAATATTAAAAGATTTTAATTTAACAATAAAAAGCAAAGAAATACATGTACTTATGGGTATTAATGGGATAGGTAAAAGCACACTTACTAAAGTAATAATGGGAGATTCAAACTACAAAATAGAAAATGGGTATATATATTACAATGATGTATTATTGAATAATATGAGTGTTGATGAAAGAAGTAGATTAGGTATTTTTTTAGGAATGCAATTACCTCTTGAAATAGAAGGTGTAACAAATGCTGATTTTTTGAGAAGTGCGTTAAGCATAAGAGAAAAAGAATCTTTTAAATTATTTGATTTTATAAAAGAACTTGATAAAAATGTAGAAATTTTAAACATGGATAAAAATATGATACATAGAGGTATTAATCAAGGCTTTAGTGGTGGTGAGAGAAAGAAAAACGAAATACTTCAAATGTATATGTTAAAGCCTAGTTTAGTAATGCTAGATGAAATAGATTCAGGGTTAGATGTAGATAGTTTAAAAATAATAGGTAATGCTATATATGAATACTATAAAAAATATAATCCTGGGATACTTTTAATAACACATTACCAAAGACTTTTAGATTATGTAAAACCTACACATGTACATATAATAAGTAATGGTAAAATAGAAAAGACTGGTGATGCTTCTTTAGTTAAAGAAATAGAAAAAAACGGTTTTAAAAATATAAGTTCTAAAAAATTTGTTTCTACTAGTGAATGTATTATAAAGGGAAAAATAAAAAATGAATAAAATAAAAGTAGTTGATGATAATTTAAAAATTGCGAATGTAAATAGTGGCATTAATATAGAATATTATGAAAAAGAGTGTTTATTCGCAATTAATGAAATAAAAATAGTAGTAACCAAATCAACAGATTTAGAAATAGAAATAAATTTAAAAGATGATACCAAATTAAATTTTTGTATAGATTTAAAAGAAGATGTAAACCTAAACCTTAACATAGTAACTAAAGGTAAAAGTGGTAAAGTACAGTATAAATATAATTTAAATAGAAATTGTTGTTTAAATGTATTTAAATTTCAAAATGTAGATATAATAAAAGAAATGATAACGTTAAATCTAATTGGAGAAAATTCTAAAATAGACTATAATTTTAAAACTATTAGTAACGACAAAGAAACTTATGATTATCATATATTTCATAAATCTAAAAACACTATAAGTAATATAAAAAATAATGGTGTGTGTATAAAAGACGGTACTCTTATATATCAGGTATCTTCATTTGTACCAAAAGAAATAACAGGATGTACAGTAACACAAAGTAATAGGATAATTAATTTGACAAATAATAAATGTGAAATAAGACCAAATTTATATATTGATACATCAAATGTAGAAGCATCTCATAGTGCCTTGATAGGTAAATTTAGTGACGAAGAGATGTTTTATATGCAAAGCAGAGGATTAGATTATAAAACATCTTTAAAATTACTTATAACAGGATTTTTAACAAGCGATATAAATAATAAGAAAATTTTAGATTTTATAACAAAAAACATTGATAAGTATTGGAGGTGATATTTTGAATAGAGAAGACTTTAACTTATTAAATAATGATATAATTTATTTTGATAATGGTGCGACTACTTTAAAACCTCATATATTGATAGATAGTTTAGCAGATTATTATAATAATTATAGCGCGAATGCACATAGAGGAGATTACGATATAAGTTTAAAAGTTGATGCAATGTATGAAAGTACAAGAGAAAAGGTAAGGAAATTTATTAATGCTAAAACTGCTAAACAAATTGTTTTTACTTGCAATACCACTGATTCTATAAATAAAGTCGTGTTTGGATATTTTAAAAATTATTTAAAAAAAGGTGATGAAGTATTAATTACTGTATCAGAACATGCTTCAAACATTCTCCCATGGTTTGAATTAAAAGATGAAATAGGTATAAACGTAAATTATATTAAATTAGATTCTAGTCATAGAGTAACTATGGAAAATGTAAAAAGTGCTATTACCCCAAATACAAAAGTTATTAGTATTGCTCATGTGACCAATGTAGTAGGGGATACTAGACCTATAAAAGAAATAACACATTATGCTCATAAGTTAGGAATAAAAGTATTAATAGATGGCGCACAATCTGTACCTCATAAAAAAATAGATGTAGAAGATATTGATATGGATTTTTTAGCTTTCTCCGCACATAAAATGTGTGGTCCTACTGGAGTTGGAATATTGTATGTTAAAGAAGAGCTATTAAACGATATAAAACCAATCATATTTGGTGGTGGAATGAATTCTTATTTTGAATATGATGGAAAAAGAGAATATAAAGAAATGCCATATAATCTTGAAGCTGGTACTCCTAATATAGCTGATGTTATTGCATTTGGCAGTGTTTTAAACTACTTGCTTAAAATAGGAATATCAAATATAGAAAAAACAGAAAAAGAATTAAAAGATTATGCAATAAAAAGATTAAAAGAAATAGATAATATAATAATATATAATGAAGAATGTGATAGTGGTATTATAACTTTTAATATGAAGGATATATTTTCCCAAGACCTTGCTATATATTTAAATAAGTATAATATATGTGTTAGAGCTGGAAATCATTGTGCTAAAATATTAAAAGGAGAGTTAGGAATTAAAAATACTTGTAGAATAAGTTTTTATTTTTACAATACTAAAGAAGAAATAGATAAGTTAATAAAAGTACTTAAGAATCCTAATATTTATAATGAGATAATATAAAAATCCAAGGTTAATATCTTGGACTTTTATTTCTTAATTAAAATTTTATAATATATTTATATAAATTTATTATAGTTTAATGACTTTTCTTTAGAAATTTGATACAATTAATATGGTGATAAAATGAGGAGTGTTAGGGATTTCAATTTAAATAATAAAAAAGTAATAATAAGAGTAGACTTTAATGTTCCAATGAAAGATAATAAAATATTAGATGATAATAGAATAGTTATGAGTTTAAATACTATAAACTATGCTATAGCACACAATGCTAAAATAATATTAATGAGCCATTTAGGCAGAATACAAGAAGAAAAAGATAAAAAAACTAATTCATTAAAGACGGTGTCTATTAGATTAAGTGAATTATTAAAAAAAGATGTAATATTTGTAGATGAAACAAGAGGTAAAAAATTAGAAAATGCAGTAAATAATTTAAAACCCGGTGAAGTTTTACTAATGGAAAATACAAGATTTGAAGACTTACCTGAAAAACTAGAATCTGGTAATGATGAATCTTTAGGAAAATATTGGGCATCTTTAGGGGATATATTTATAAATGATGCTTTTGGAACTTGTCATAGAAGTCATGCATCTAATGTAGGTATATCTAAATATTTACCTAATGGAATTGGTTTTTTAGTAGAAAGTGAACTTAATAATTTAAATAGTATTTTAAACAGTCCTAAAAAACCTTTTGCTTTGATACTTGGAGGAGCTAAAGTAAAAGATAAAATAGGTGTTATTGAAAATTTAATATCTAAATGTGATTATATATTAATAGGGGGTGGAATGGCTTATACTTTCTTAAATGCTTTAGGATATAATATAGGGAAATCCTTATTAGATGAAGATTCAATAGATTTTTGTTTAAATATGTTAAAACAATATAAAGAACGTATAATTCTACCTATAGATTCAGTAGTATCTAAAGAGTTAGATGGTGAAGTAAAGACTAAATTAAACGATGAATTTGAATCTGATGATATAGGATTAGATATTGGATTAAAAACTATAGAAAATTTTAAAAATATATTAGATAAAACAAATACAGTATTTTGGAATGGACCTTTAGGATATAGTGAAATTGATAAATACTCAACAGGAACAAAGGAAATATTAGAATTTCTTTCAAATACTAATAAAACAGTAATTATAGGTGGAGGAGATACAGCTTCTTGTGCTATTAATTTCGGATATAAAAATTCTTTTACTCATATTTCTACAGGTGGAGGAGCTTCTTTAGAATTATTAGAAGGAAAAAAACTTCCTGCTTTAGAGGCTATAGATAAATAATATGAAGAAAAGATTAAACATTATTATACTTATAATTATTACTTTATTGGTTTTATATTTTTCCTTAAAAGATAATTTTTATGCTATAGTAAATCAAATATTAACTATGAATATTTTATACTTAATATTAGCTTTAATACTTTTGATTTGCTTTTGGATTTTTAGGGCATATCCTATGTATTCATTTTGTAAAAAAATGAATAAAAATTTTAAATTTTCATCAGCATTTCAGTTAGTATTAAGGACACAGTTTTTTAACGCAGTTACTCCATTTGCAACAGGTGGTCAACCTTATCAAATATATTATTTAAAAAAAAATGGATTAGACTATGCAAAGTCTACAAGTGTTGTTCTTGAAAATTTTATAGTATATCAAATAGCTCTTGTACTTTTAGGATTAATTGCTCTTATATCTAATCATGTATTTCATATTTTTAATAAGGTTCAATTACTTAGTCATTTAATAACTTTAGGTTTTATTATTAATACACTTATTATAGTTATAATGTTTGTTATTGCTTTTACGAAAAAGATAAATAAAATGTTAATAAATTTAGGTATTACTGTTTTAACTAAATTAAAAATAGTTAAAGATAAATCTAAAAAATTAAAAGAATGGGATGAAAATATTACAAATTTTAATGAAAGTGCGAAAATACTTTTAAAAGATAAAAAAAATTTTATATGTAATATACTTTATAATTTAATTGCTCTTTCGTGTTTATACTTAATCCCACTACTTGTTTTATATTCAATGGGTGATTTTAATTCGTTTACCCCAGGAATAGCAATTGTTACAAGTGCATATGTAATGGTTATAGGTTCATTTGTACCTATTCCAGGTGGGACAGGTGGTCTTGAATATGGATTTGTACAATTCTATGGAAATTTTGTTACAGGAAGTAAATTGTCAGCCTTAATGCTTGTGTGGAGATTTATAACATATTATTTTGGAATGATAGTAGGAGCTATTGCTTTGAGTGTTAAGAAGGTGAAAAAATGAGAATAGGAATATTTACAGATACGTACCCACCATTTATAAATGGCGTTTCAACTAGTATACAAATGCTTGAAAATGCTTTAAGAAAGAAAGGACATAAGGTATTTATTGTTACAGTTAATCCTGAAGATATGTCTTATCATTTTGAAGATAATGGTAGAATAATTAGAATACCAGGCATTCCAACAGGTATATATGATTACAGACTTACGACCTTTTATCCTATAAAAGCTGTAAATAAAATAAAAGATTGGAATTTAGATATAATACATTCACAAACTGAGTTTGGTATAGGTACATTTGCTAGAGTAATAGGTAAACAATTAGACATACCAGTTGTCCACACCTATCACACTATGTATGAAGATTATGTACATTATATAACAAAAGGATATTTTGATAAATCAAGTAAAAAAATAGTAGAGTATTTAACTAAATTTTATTGTGATAAAACTATTGAAGAACTGATTGTTCCAACAAAAAAAACATATGATTTATTTAAAGAAAAATATAAATATGATAGAAATGTACATATAATACCAACTGGAATAGAGATAGAAAGATTTTATAAAGAAAAATTAGAAGTATCTAAGCTTGAAGCCAAAAGAAAAGTATTAAATTTAAAAGAAAATGATGTTGTTTTACTTTTTGTTGGTAGAGTCGCACAGGAAAAAAGTATAGACTTTTTAATTGAAAATCATGTAAGTTTACTTAAAAAAAATAAAAATTGCAAATTAATAATAGTGGGAGATGGACCAGATTTAGAAAAATATAAAGATTTAGCAAAGAAATACAAGATAGATAGTAAGGTTATATTTACCGGAAAAGTTCCATGGGAAGAAGTTCCTGTATACTATAATATAGCTGATATATTTGTAACAGCATCTCATACTGAAACTCAAGGGTTAACAGTTATTGAAGCAATGGCTGCCTCACTACCTGTTGTTGCTTTAGATGATGAGAGTTTTAGAAACGTGGTAATAGATTCTTTAACTGGATATTTATTTAAAAATAAAAAAGAATATATTGATAAAATGAGTGAATTAATTAGCGATAAAGATAAAAGGAAAATGATGGGAAGTCAAGCAAGAATTAATGCTGAAACGTATTCCTCAAAATATTTTGCTGAAAGAGTTTTATCAGTATATAAATTAGCGCTCAAGGGAAGACCTTTGAAAAAAAATAAAACATTTTTTAGCAGATTAAAAAATACTTTTAAAAGAGGTATACATGGGAAATAATAATTATAAATTTCTATATATTTCGACAAAGTAAGACAAAACTAGATAAAATAAACTCTGGAAGCTTTATGTTGTGTGTTGTATAATTATTATAGAAAGGGAAGATAGATATGAACAAAATAAAAGTTCTTATGATAGATGACAATACGCAGTTAATTGAAGCAGTAAAGGAGTATTTTAAAAGTAGTAAACAAATAGAAGTTTCATCGTCAGCAAGTGATGGTGTTGAAGGATTAAAACATATAGAAGATGACCAATATGATGTAATAATATTAGACCTTATAATGCCTAATAAAGATGGTTTATACGTGTTAGAGCAAATGAAAAATAAAAATTTGTGTAAAAACGTCATAGTGGCAACTAGCTATAATACTCAGGAGGTAATAAGGGAAGTATCCGATTATGGAGTAAGTTATTATATATTAAAACCATTTGATTTTGATGATTTAGAGAAAAGGATACTTGATTGTTGTAATAAGAAACAAGTAGGTAAAAATATTGATTTGAGATACAACAATTTACAAATTGCTGTTACCAAAATACTTCACGAATTGGGAATTCCTTCACATATAAAAGGTTACCAATATATTAGAGAAGGTGTTAGTTTAATATTTGAAAATCCAGATATGATTGGTGGGATAACAAAGGAATTATATCCTGAATTAGCACTCAAGTTTGATACAACTGTATCTCGTGTAGAACGTGCGATAAGGCATGCAATTGAGGTTAGTTGGAATAGAGGTAATTGGGATTTAATGGAAGAAATTTTTGGAAATAGTGTAGATATCGATAGGGCTAAACCTACAAATTCGGAATTTATTGTAACTGTTGCTGATAAATTAAGATTAGATTATAATAAAGTTGGGTAAATTTTTTACTCCTTTTTACTTTTATTTGTAAAAACAAGTAATAAAATTCATATATTTAATTAGGTGACCTTATGAAGAAAATATTTCAAATAATAGGCCTAATTACTCTTACATGTTTTAGTTTTTTTATTACTGAAAAAACAGCTTTAGTAGTAAGTGATATGGATAATATAATGATTGAAATAAAAGAAAATAAAGATAAGTATAAACAAAGTAGTATAGATGCTATTATAGATAATAATACTATTATACCTGGGGTAAGAGGTAGAGAAGTTAATATAAGTAAAAGTTATAGAAATATGAAAAACAATGGATTTTACAGCGATAGTTTATATATTTATAACTATACATATCCTAAGGTAAGTTTAACTGATAATATGGATAAGTATATAATAAAAGGAAATCCATCTAAAAGAATGGTAAGTTTAATATTTACAGTAGAAGCAAATGACAATGTTATAGATATATTAAATATAATAAATAACTATAATGTTAAAGCAACTTTCTTTGTAAATACTAACTGGAATAATGATTTAGTAAAAGAGTTAATAAAAGATGGACATAATGTAGGAATATTATTAGATGATTATAACGATTCTAATTTTGATTGGATGGATATGGTCATAAAAAGAGTAAACAAACAGCAAAATGTTTTTTGCTATAATTTAGAGGATAATAAAAGTAATGTAGATATATGTAAAGTGAAAGGTAACTATACAATAAGACCAGTAGTTATATCTGATAAAACACCACTTCAAGATATAAAAAGTAAATTAGAATCAGGTTCGCTTTTATCACTTAAAATAAATTCACAGGTAAAAAAAGAGTTATCGTCTATAATAATATATATAAAATCTAAAGGATATAAACTATCTAATTTAGAAGAAAACGTTTTAGAATAATTGTTGATAAAAATAAAAAAGGGTGGTATTATTTAATAGGTGATAATGTGTTAGAAGTAGTTAATTTATTAAAAGAACAAGGTAAAACGATAAGTACAATGGAATCTTGTACAGGTGGTAGTTTAGTTAATAGTATAACTAATATAAGTGGCGCTAGTGATGTAATTAAATTTAGCGCAGTTACATACTCAAATGAGTTTAAAATAAAGATGGGTGTAAATGAGGATATAATTAATAAATATAGTGTATATAGTATCGAAACCGCTATGGAAATGAGTGAATCTATATGTAAATTTACAAATTCTAATTATGGTGTTGGAATAACAGGTAAACTTTGTAAATTAGATAAGAATAACTTATATGGAGACGATAATAAAGTATATATAAGTATATATGATAAAGATTTAGATAAGTTTTATAACTATGATATGATAGTTACAAAAGATAGTAGAATTGATAATAAAGAAGATATTGTAAACTTTATAAAAGATAAACTTTTAGAAATATTAAATTGATACATTTTATAATGTATTTTTCTTTATTTAAAAAAATGGTATAATCTATTTGGTGGTTGTATGAAAAGTGTTGAATTACTTTCTCCTGTTGGGAATATGGAATGTTTATTTGCAGCTATAAATGCTAATTGTGATGCAGTATATTTATCAGGTATTAACTTTGGTGCTAGAAGCTTTGCAGGAAACTTTACTAATGAAGAGTTAGTATGTGCTATTAATACTTGTCATTTATATGGAGTAAAAGTTTATGTAACTGTAAATACTCTAATATATGATATAGAAGTAGAAAGATTTATGAACTATATAGATTTCTTATACCGCAACAATGTAGATGCAGTAATTATGCAGGATATGGGAATGATTGATTTAGTTAGAAAAACATATCCTAATTTAGATATACATGTATCAACTCAGGCTCATATACACAATTTAGAGGGTGTTAAACTATGTGAGAAATTAGGAGTTAAAAGGGTAGTACTCGCTCGTGAAACTCCAATAGAACTCATTAAATATATAAAAGAAAATACTAATATAGAAATAGAGATATTTATACACGGAGCTCTTTGTATGAGTTATTCTGGTGAGTGTTTGATGAGTGCTTTAATAGGTAATAGAAGTGGCAATAGGGGGACATGCGCACAGATATGTAGACAGCCATATGACCTTGAAATAGATGGCAAAATAGTAAATAAAGATAAATATTTACTAAGTACAAAAGATTTAAATACTTTAAGCTATTTAGGTGAACTACTTGAAATAGGAGTAGATAGTCTAAAAATAGAAGGTAGAATGAAGAGTAAGGAATATGTATACTTAGTCACACATTTATACCGTAAGGCTATAACTAATTATAATAAGTTTAAAGAAACTAAAATAACAGATAGTGATATTAAAAACTTAAAGAAAATATTTAATAGAGAGTTTACAAAAGGATTTATATTTAATGAAGATAATGATTCATTTACTAATCCTTTTAGACCTAACCATATGGGCATTAAAATAGGTAGTGTAGTGGACTATAAAAATGGACAAGCATTTATAAAATTAAGTGAAGACTTAAATATAAACGATGGAATAAGAATACTAGATAATACTGATTTAGGCTTTATAGTTACTCGTATGTTTAAAGATAAAAAAAGCATTAAAGAGGCTAAAGTTGGTGATATAGTAAGTATCCCTTGTAAGTTAATTAATAAAAATTCAGTAGTGGTTAAGACAACTGATTATAAATACTTAAAAGAATTACAGGATAAAATTAATATAAATAGAAAAGTTAAAATAAGCGGCAAGTGTACTATACATAAAAACTCTCATGTTAAATTATACGTAACCGATGGAGAGTTTGAAGTATCAATGAACAGTGATTATATAACAGAAGAGAGTATATCTTCACCTATAACAGAAGAAAGGGTTAAAGAACAACTAACAAAATTAGGGGATACTGTATACGAGTTTGAAAACCTAGAAATAGATTTAAGTGATAATGTATTTGTCCCTGTAAATAAATTAAATAACCTAAGAAGAGAAGTTATGCACACACTTGATAGTAAAAGATTATATAAATCTAATTATAAAAAAGAAAAATACGATATATGTGTGGATAACTTTCCCAAAAAAGAAGAAAAAAGTGTATTAATTAACACTTATCAAGAGTATTTAAAATTTAAAGATAAGTTTGACACTATATATGTAGATAGTAAAGAACTATATGATAAAATAAATGATAAAAAATGTATACTAAAACTAAGCAGAGTTTTAGAACATCTTCCAGATTTTGATATGAAACTTCTAGTTGGTGAGTTAGGTAGTGTTTATAAATATAAAAATGTAGATACAGATTTTTCTCTTAATGTAACAAATTCATATACCGTTGCTTTAATGCACTCCCTAGGTGTTAACAAAGTAACTTTATCTTATGAATTAAACTATAAACAGATTAAATATTTAGTCGAGTGTTATAAAAAAAGATATAATAAAAATCCTAACTTAGAAGTTATAGTAGACTCTAATGTAGAAGTTATGGTATCTAAATATAATATGTTAAAGAAATATGATAAAAAAGAAGGCTATTTAATAGATAGATTTAAAAATAAATACAAGGTTAAAATAAAAGATAATCTAATGTATATATATCATTTTAAAAGAACAGTAGATTCTTCTAATTATTTTGATATAGGAATTAATTCTATAAGAGTAAATTTATGATATAACGCAAGTTTAACTAAAAATGGTCAATTTGACAAAAATTAAAAAATATGATAGTATATAACTCGTTGAAAGGGAGTAGTTCCCATATAAATATGGATTTAGTTCGTCAATTCGATGTATAAGCATTCGGACTAAATGATAAAGTTTATTGAACAAGACTTTCACACAATATGTGTGAGTCTTGTTTTTTTGTCTTTCAAGTTTCTCACATATTGAAAAAAATTTTAAAAGGAAAGGAGTATAAAAAAGACTTTTAAAGGAAAGGTGAGAATATGAAAGAAAAAATAGTTTTAAAAAGTACACATCCAGAAGAATATCCAGACTTAACAGTAGAGTGCAAGGTAATACCAAATGATAAAATAGGAGAGTATCTTGATACAATATCTGAAGATAAAAAATTCTATGCTCATAAAGATGGATTAGTATCTGCAAGAATTGGAGTACCAGGTGAGAAGATAACAACTACTTTAACAACTGTTGTAGAAGGTAGAGAGTATATTTTAAGTGAAGAAGAAAATACAGTAAAAGAAAGAGATGGATATGCAGATGTTGTAGTTAGGAATTTAGATTCAACTTCAGGTGAACAATATGTTGTTAAACATAGTAAGTTCTGTCAAACATATGAGCCTTATGAAATTAAACAGTGTTCGTGTGGACAATCTGCAAGGTATCTACCAGTTTATGATTTAAGATTACTTACACAAGTTGATGAAAACTTAATTATAATGACATCCTGGGGTGCGCCTGCTGTATGTTTAGCTGGTAGTTATATTGTTACATATAATGCAGAAGAAAATGATTATAACACTATAGAACAAGGTGCATTTAACTCAACTTATCAAAAAGAAGATACATACCAAAAAAAATTAAAAAAATAAATAATATTTAGTGAAAAATGGGATTTATTTTCCATTTTTTCACTAAATCAATAAAAAATTTGATATAATTAAATTAGAAATAGAGATAATGATATTAGGAAGAGTGAAATTAGTGTTAAAATATGAAGATTTTTTAAAGAATGATTATATAGTAAATGAATATTCAAAAATAGATAAAATAAATCCATTTGCTTTTAGTCACGGGTTAAGGCATATTAATAATGTTTGTAACAATATGAAAATGTTATGTAAGATTTTTAATATAGATGATGAAATGAAAGATGCTTTACTTATTGCTTGTGTTTTTCACGATGTTGGACAGGCAAATGGTAGAGAAGCTCACGGTTTAAAAGCAAAACAAATCACAGAAAAATTATTTTCTAAAGATATAAGACAAAATAAATATTATAATGAAATATTACATTCAATAGAAATTCACGACAACAAAAGTACTGGTGATGAATCATTATTTTGTTTGTTACTCAAATGTGCGGATTCATTAGATTTTACTAAAAAAAGATTAGTGAACGATTGTAAAGATAAAGAACTTTACAAAGTTTGGGAAGATATTGAAGATATTAAAATAGATTTAAAAGATAATTATTTTATATTAGATATAATTACTAATGGAAAAGAAAATTTTAAAGAAAAATTTATGGAACAAAAATTTACTAAAAAAATAATTATTTCCTTTACAACTTTAGCACATAAAGTAAATTTAATTCCAATAATTAAAATAGACAATAAAGAGATATAAAAGAGGTGTAATGAGTTCTGAATTAATAGTTATAATTATTTTAGTAATTAGTTTTCAAAAAAGTAAGCAATCCTTTACTTAGATATCAAGTGTTTTCAAGTATATTTCTGCGTTAGTAGCAATATATAGATTTGATATAAAAATAAAAAAATAGTAATTATTATTAAAAAAATTAATAAAAATTGAAGGAGAGTACAATAAAATGAGTAAAGAATTAAGAATATTGGTAGAGAAAGTTAAAAATAAAGAATCTTTAGAGGAATTTTTGCCATTAAATAAGACCTTAATTGATGAAATTATACAATTAAAAGATATATCAGATTTTCATCTAATTCTAAATTATGTTGAAAAATATAATTCACAACTTAGTGAGGAAATTATGAGCCAGAAAAAAAGACTTTATCAAAAATTATTAGATAGTTATGATTGTAAAACGCATTTATTTAATCAAGACCAACAAATATTAGATAGAGTTTCTCATTATATTAACTTGTGTAATTCTAATCGTCAAATATCATCTAAAAAATATGATGTCATTAATGAGAAATATTCAAATTTATTGAAACAAAAATTTGGCACAATTAAGGGAATAATAGAATCTGGAGTTGATAATAATCAAAGTTTTGATGAAGTTATAAAAAAATTAAAAGAAGAACTAACATTAACAAACGATGATATTAAAAATATTGAAGGTTTATATCGCGAAATAAAAGATTATTATGAGTTAGATGGAAAATTTTATGAACAAGAGCAAACAGAATACCATGCTTTGTTAGGCTCTATTTCATCAATTTACTCTGACGAAATTGAAAAATGTATGATGAAATTTATTAGAACTGGTAAAATTAACGAAATTGAGCAATTAATGAAACAGCATAAATCTGAGCTTTTTAGAAATATGTTAATATCAAATTTTTTTGAAGATGTACCAGAAAATTTTATCAAGAATTTGTTAAATGTTGTAAATTTTCAATTAGAAATAGATGATTTTTTCATAGATAGAAATATGCTTGTAATACTACAAAATATTATAGATTCATTGGATGAAACAGATGAAAATGTCTTATATGAACTTTTTAACGATATGCAAAATCGCAATATTAATTATAAATCTGAATTTTACGATATTTTTAATTCCGCTAGGAAGTTAAATGCTCAAATGCTTATGGATTCTGTATTGAAAATAAGTAATACATCACTACAAAAAACAAGTATTGAAGGTGTTGATTGTTTTTTATTGAACGGGGAACCTTTCTATATGATGGTGCATTCATCTAGCCATAAAATAAGCGATTTCCAAGGTCAAGAACATGATGGACTTTCTATGAGCTTTATTTCTGGTGATCGTTTAAATGTATATAATGAAACGGTTATTTATGGATTTACTGATTTGCTACCTAATCAATTTGTTGAACTTTATACTAGAGATACTGCAACTGAGTATAATATGGGTGATGAGGAAAAGTCTTTATTAGGTGCTGTCCCAGAGTTTCATAAACCAAGTAAATTTATTGAGCATACACCAAAGAATTCCATTAATGAAATTTTGTATTTATCTGGTAAAAAAGAAAGTATAGATAATTACCCAGGGTTAGTTACACCAAAGCCTAATTATATAGTATGTTATGATACAATTAATCAGGAAAGTATGGAAAGTGCTAAAGAATTAAATATTCCAATAGTAATTGTTAATACTAAAAAATATCCTGAAAGACAAAAAGATAATATGGGACATTTTGCATTCCTTGATGATCAGGAAACTTACAGAAATTTGTAGGTACATCATATAAGAATATATGCTGTAAATAGAAATGTTTTTTGGTAATTTAGATTAGGAAAATAAAGTTATTTCAAAACTATTATACGAGGAGGTTAAAACATGAATGATGAAATAAATCAATCTTTAAAATATTGGAATGATTTGCATTCAAATTATGAAAGAGATGACATAAAATTCGATGATTGGCTAGAAAAATTTGAAAAAATAATTAATGATTGCTCAACGCCAATTTTAGATTTAGGATGTGGAAGTGGTAATGACACATTATATTTAATAAAAAAAGGGAAAAAAGTTATATCGTGTGATCAATCAGAAAATGCTATAAAAAATATAAAGAAAAATTTTCCTGAAATTTTTGATACCAAATGTTTTAATATGTTAGAAAATTTCCCTTTTCCCAATAAATATTGTGATTTAATAATTGCTGATTTATGCTTACACTATTTTAGAGAGAATGATACATTTAAAATAATTAATGAAATTAGAAGAGTATTAAAAGATAATGGTCACTTGATTTTTCGTCTAAATTCTATAAATGATATTAATTATGGTGCTGGTAACGGAATAGAAATTGAACATCACTTATATACAACACCTGATAATAGGCTTAAAAGATTTTTTGATAAAGATGATATATTGTATTTTTTTAAAGATTTTCAAATTGAATATTTAAATGAGGAAATAATGACAAGATATAAATTAGAAAAAAAAATATATCTGGGATGTGTTAAAAAACAATAATTTTAAAAACCACTTGAAACAAGAAATTGTAGAAGATTTCAAGTATAAAAAAGGAGTTTTAATGAAAAATGTTACATCACAAGAATAAAGAATAGTGAGATGATAAAATGAACACTTTTGAGTTACAAGATTTTAATAAAAGAATAGGACTTAATACTGATTTGGAAAATATATCAAAGCAGATATGTAATCAATATAATTTAGGTAGTTTTATCTCAAATGAGTTAATAATTATTGGATATGAAGATTATAATTATTGTTTAACAACAACAAATGGTAAATATTGTGTTAAGATTTTTAATAATACAAGAACAAAAAAGGATATAGTAAATTATTTAGAAAGAATACGAGCAGTAGCTAATAGTCAAATAAATTCACCTAAACCTTTAAAGTTGAATAATGATATTGTATTAGAATTGGATTACAAAAATAACCATTATGATATATGTGTATTTGAATATATTGATGGTAAAAATTATTTTGAATTAAATCAAAAAGCAAATAAAGAAACAATAAAAGAACTTGCGAAACAAACTGCAATGATAAATCAATTAGATATTAAACCTGATTTTATTTATGATTCGTGGGCGATTATAAACTTTGAGCAAGAATATAAAAATAAAAGAAAATATGTTTCTGATAAATATAAAAAAGAATTCGATAGACTTTTAACTGAATTAAAAGATATAAATTTTGATAAACTTCCAAAAGGATTTGTTCACGGAGATATTATAAGTACAAATGTAATGAGAGATAGAAATAATAAAATTTGGATTATTGATTTTGCTGTTTCTAATTATTTGCCAAGAATAATTGATTTAGCAGTAATATTTTGTAACATGTGTTTAGATAATAATTCCAAAGAAAATACTTATGAAAATATTGCATTATTAATAAGCGAATATAATAAATATCTTCCCCTTACTGAATATGAATTAAGTACATTTAGTACATTCTATAAGTTAGCAAACGCTATGCATATCTTACAAACTCAATATATAGCAAAAACTGAAGGCGATTCAGAAGAAAATCAATATTGGTTAAATGAAGGAATTGTTGGATATTCCTTTAGTGAAGAAAAAGCATTAGAAAAAATTGTTAAAATTAAAGCAAAGTAATTAGGTGATGTTATTATGAAGGTAATAAAATTTAATTTAGATGATTTATTAAATCAAAATACAGACTTTTCTTATTATTTATTAGGTAGAAGTTATGATTTAGAAGAAAATGGTGTATTACAAGACTATAATAAGGCGTTATATTACTATCATAAAGGTTTTGAAAATGGTTATCCTCTTTGTACTTATTCTTTAGGAATTTCTTATG